>JAYVXN010000467.1:0-3405 GCA_043785085.1 Bdellovibrionales bacterium
GTGATGGTCGAGCCATGAAATTTATTGAGAATATTTTTTACTTTGTCACGCTCTTTGAGACCGTCAATCATGCCATCAAATGCCACCGCGAGCTCGCCCACTTCGTCATTCGTGCGAACGTTGGAGCGAACTTCAAAATTGCCACCCGCGACTTCGAGTGTGGCCTCATGCAGGCGCTCCAGAGGATTAGTCAGCGTCAAAGAGAAGACAAAAATGAAAAACAGCGCGCCTGAGAGAAAATATCCCAGAGTGATCAGAGATTCGGTGGTCGCGACTTTTGCTGGTTCAAAAATAATATCCTGACGGGTTTGCGCCAAGATGGTCACCCCGTAAGGGGTCGGGTAGTAGCTGCCAGTGTAGGCAACATTGTCATCGATGAAGTCAATTTGTTTATACTTATAATCCTGCAGATTTCGTTGCGACTCAATATAGAGAGGTGATTTAATCAAGCTTGCGGCTGAGAGCACTAGCTGATCGTCAGGATGCGCAATAAGGTTGCCGATTGAATCGGTCAGAGAAATCACCGTTTCGCCGTTAACGGGAAGAGCGTCTTTCAAAAGATCCAACCGCAAATCAGCGATGGCGATATGATGAACTTGATTAAGATCATCCGGAAACGGCACGCCGAGAGTCATCAAGGGCACACCTTCACTTTGACTGCTATTGCGAACTTCAAGTTTTCCAGTAAAAATTTCTCCAACCGGAAACGGCAGGTGCTGACGCAGCTTTTCAATATAGCTCTTATTTTGGCTATATCCTTTTAGAAATGCCTCGTTGGTTTCGCGTCGGTAGAGTTGAATTTTTCCGTCTTTCAATTGGTAAATTTCAATATTGACGAGGTCTTTATCATTGTAGAAGACCAGATCCAGGGCGCGCTTTCGCTCTTCTTCACTAGTGAAATCTTGCAGTAATAAATTGGTCACCGTGCGCACTTTTTCGATTTCCGTGCTCATGAGATTATCGACGTTTTTCTTGTAGGCGAGCATATTGCTTAAAGTGGCATTGGTGGTGTTTTGCGTGGCCAATTCTTTCAAACGGGAGATGGTGACATAACCGACGCGTACGGAAACCGCGAGCATCATGAGCACCGTAACGATGACCAGCTTAAATGAAATGGGAATGTGAATTTTATTTAACACAGCTCACTCATCGGCTAAACACGCGGTTTGCTTAAGAAAGCAAACCGCGCCTAAGACGAAGGTCTAGGCACTGTTGACCGAATCCCTTCTATCGCTTGCTTAATGTTGCATAAACTTTCGGTCGGAACCGCTGACGCTTGCTCCAGAAGCCCGAATCTGACGACTTGCTCAGAAAATCTGGACTCAACGTACGGTGTACGTATGCCTCGTCCAGATTTTCCTGCGCGAGCCGCCACCTTCGGGCTTCTGGAGCATTCCGACTCGAAAGTTTATGCAACATTGGGGTTTACTCTAAGACAGGGGCGCAATTTGACCGAAAAGATACTTTTGGTTAGTCTAATTGGTCAACCCCCATATTGAAAATCTTCAATTTGGAGGGAGACCAAAGCGTGTGACTTTTTTAGGAGGACCGAATGACAAATAAAACCTATCGCACCCACAAAGGCACTGAGCTGCCGATTTTGAATTTGCGAGGGCGGGACTATCTTGAAGTGAAATATCGGCTCGTTTGGTTTCGTGAAGAGCATCCGGATTGGTCGATTGAAACGGAGTTTATGTCAGTTATTTGAAAAATGCGGTTTCGAAGTATTTGAGTGAAGGAGCGCACTGAGCGGGTGCTCTCGGTGGGCGGCGGGCAAGTGGGCCGTTAACGGTCGCCGTGAGCGGTTTCGGTTGCAGTTGCGGTTTCGCAGTCTCGCGGTTGGCCGCTCGCTTGATCGCGGTTGCGGGTGCCTCTCATACGGTCTTCCTTAAAATGGATTTTTTTCCAGAGCTTCGAGTCGCCCTTTTAACTCCAGTATCTTCCTATCAAGTGGATCGCTCATCTCCGGAGCCAGACTCTTTCGGATATCCGTTGTCAAGCCTCGTTCAATTTGCTTCAGTTCATTTTTAAAAAGAGGAACTGCTTTTTCTCGAATCACCACCCGCTGAAAGTCGACTGAGAAAGACAGTAAGACATTCTCGACACTGCCGAGAGCCGGCAAAAGCCAGCGGGGTTCACTCATCGCTTTCAAATCGAGAAGCATATTATTTTTCTCGCAGAGAAAAGTGAGATTCTCGACTTGGATCAACTGGCCGGCGAGGAGATTCAGCGTATGGAGTCGCTGTTGTTTCATAAATTCATCGAGGTTACCGGTGACAGCTTCCGTATTGTGATTGGCTTCTTTTTGCAGCTCTTCCACAGCACGTCTGCGGTAGCTGGTTTCGTTGATGATGCCAATGAGAGTTGAGACAAAAGACTCCTTCTGACCCATCATTTTCATATTCTGTACGAAACAATCGTCAACTTCGCCGCCGAGATATTTCAACTTTTCTTTGCACAATTGGCCATTGCTTATGAGCGTTGATAGCGCATTGAGACGCTGCCAATCGGCAAAAGCATGCACGCCGTATTTCGTTGAAATCGAAAGATGCGGATAAACATGTATCATCGTAAAGGCGCTTGGAAAATGCGGTGAATACAACGGCGTGGCAGGAAGCAAGGACAAGGATTGTCCTGGAGGAGGAGTCTCCGGTTGAAGCATCCAGCGTGCTTCAGGCGGCCCCCAATGAATTTGCCCTTGATGAATTTTAAAAAGTAAATAACCGCTGTGACATAAGGCCGTAAAGAAAATGACGCTCAGAAGAGTTTGCAGATCAAGGAGAAAGCTCTGGGACGCCTTCGGCATGGGTTTGTCGATCGTACGTCCGAACACACCCTGAACCAGCAAGGCGACCGCAATGATGGGACTAAGAAGGCCAAAGCGGATCAGTGTGCCGCACAGAAATGAAACTTCAGGGGTGCCGCTAAAAGCTCGAAAGCGGCGGCGAAAGACTCGCAGAGTCATCATATAACCGACCAGATTACCGCCGAGCCAGAAGACATAGAGCTCAAGCAGATTTTTATAATTTGCTGATTGCCGAGCAGGCTCGAACATTTGCGGAAGGTACCAATTGAAGATGCTAAGGAATCCGCCAAGCAAAATGAATTGCGCTAAAAAGCTCTCCGTATTGAGAGCCTGCTGACTTGAAAAAATATTCAGCGTCAGACCTTTGACGAGGGGAGAAGGCGGATTTTCTTTATTCATGCGTTATAGACATTGCAGTCTAAACCCAGGAAAAACTCAACCGCTTTCTCTGAGCGATGGGAATCTGCTATGGCCGCTACGAGCCGCCATCATTCGATCTAGCTAAGCACCCCGTCATAAGTAACTTGACACTTTTTCTTGGTCTTTTGCGACGACTCTTCGTTGGTCGGCCTCTCGTTAGCCGCCTGCTAGCGCTTCGG
>JAYVXN010000468.1:0-3387 GCA_043785085.1 Bdellovibrionales bacterium
GGTGTACGTACGCCTCGTCCAGATTTTCCTGCGCGAGCCGCCACCTTCGGGCTTCTGGAGCATTCCGACTCGAAAGTTTATGCAACATTGGGGTTTACAGGCCGTCTCATAACGAGAAGAAAACTTTAGTTTTTTCCATTTCCCACACGATTGGCCAGTCTGGTTTCGTAAAGCGTCATTGGGTTTTTGACGATAGATCAAATGAAATGAAAAAAAGTTTTTATTCAAAGACCATGTCCAATAAGATTCCAATTCTCTTCTATGGTGAATACTTTTTGCCAATTGATGTTTTGAAGCGCCGTCTCAACGATGAGGCAATCATTCTCACTTTTGATCTGCGCCGTCTTGATGCCCTATTTAAAAAAGCGGCAGAGCATCAGAGATATGTTGTTGTCTTTCATGTCACATCTACAGCTGACCTTCATGGTGTTGTTGAGCTTTTGAAAAACTGTCACATGGCCCTGAGTCGCCAGCAGGGGCAAGTCGTCATTGTGAGTGGAGCCCATTACGCAAATTTGAAAAAGTCCCTGGCCATGCATACCGCCATCGAGGTTTTGCCCAATACCGTCGAAATTTCCGATGTCAGTGGCCGGGTGCTCACAAAATATCGATTGCTGATGGCAGAAGCAGCTTTGCCTGCGAAGACATCCGAGCCGAGTCCAGAAAAGCCTGCCGAAAAATCTAAAATTATCCGCCCTGCTGATTCAGGATTGGTTTTGGTCAAGGGCGAACGGCAAGAGGGAGCAACCAGCGTCACTGGTGGACCGCAAGAGTCAAAATCTTCAGAAACCGAAGCATCCAAACCAGAGGCAGATCGTAAGAAACGAAACGTCTTTCACCCTGTCACGAATGTCCGCGAAATAGCATCGATGATCAACGCGGGCATCAAAAGTCAAAGCGACGTTTTGATCTTCAATGAAGAGCTTTCAAAAAACGTGACCGCCCGCCTGGAAAAATACAATTTGGTTATGAGGTTATTAACAGCCTCGGTCACCAAAGGGCAAATGACGGCGCTTGGGCCGGCGCCGAATCAGGCGCTGCTAGTGAATTTCAATCTCAAACGCGGCCGGGTATTTTTTCGGACAGAGTCTTTTAAGGTTGTAGATACCTTGCTCACCCTTGAAGTTCCAAAGATGATCTATGATGTTCAGCGCCGCTCACAAATGCGCCTGTCGCTCGAAATGAAAAACGTTTATGCCGATGTCATGATCGCTGGGCTCGATTCGTCCTATCAGATTTTTGATGTGAGCTCGACCGGAATTTGCCTGATCGTTCCTGAGAGGCTGGTGCACCAGTGGATGTCAGAAAAAAATAGAATTGAACAGATTCACTTTTCAATTGGCGAGAAAACAGTTTCGATTGGCGGCGCGCGAATCGCCCACTGTCGGCCAAAAACAGATTCTCCCGGTCTGCAGCTGGTTGGCTGCGAGTTTTTTTCGATCTCGAATCGAGATCAGTGTTTTGTGAATATGTATGTCTACAAAGAAAGCCTGATTTATCTTGACGAGATCTTGGGCTCGAGTGCTTAGGGGCGCGACGGAGCCGTCCTCGCGCGGCGAAAGCCAGTAGAGTTGCCGCTATACCACGCATGCCAGTGCAGACGGCTGGCCTTACTCGATTTTACGGCGGGTATTAGCCCTTCTCGCGGGCCAGGTTGTCGTATGAATTAACCAGAACCTGGCGCGGCTTGCTGCCGTTTGCTGGGCCAACAACACCCTCTTTTTCAAAAAGTTCAATCATGCGGGCTGCCCGAGGATAACCAAGACGGAATTTTCTCTGCAGAAGCGAGGCGCTGACTTCTTTCATCGATGAAACCCAAGCGAGCACTTCGTCGTACTTGTCATCGTACTCCGACTCACCAAAGCCGCCTTCTTCACCGCCACCTTCTTCGCCCTCTCCACCCAAATCAAAGCCGCCGCCAGAACCTTCAAGAACTCGCATGGCCAACGGATCAAATTGCGGCTCACCTTGCTCAGACCAAAAGCGCATGACCGAGCCAATCTCCGCCTCGGTGACCCAAGGCGCATGATGACGTTGTGGTTTCGAAACTCCAGGTGACAGATAAAGCATGTCGCCGTTGGGGAGCAGGCGCTCACCGCCGGAGTCATCAAGAATAATTCGTGAATCCATCTTGCTGGCAACCTTAAAACTGATCCGACCAGGAATATTGGTTTTGATCAAACCGGTGACGACATCTTTTCGCGGACTCTGCATGGCGAGAATTAAATGAATACCGCAGGCCCGAGCCATTTGCGCCAGGCGCACCACCACCTGTTCGACATTGGCTTTGTCGACGGCCATGAGATCGCCGAACTCTTCGACGACGATAACGATGTAAGGCTGCGCCGTGAAATAATATTGATCGAGCTTGCGCGCATCGCCTTCCCACTCAGCGTTGGTGGTTTCGTGGCGCTCGATTTCATCTTTTTTAAATTTTGCGACAGTTTCATTAAAGCTCTCTAAGCCCCTGGCACCAAAGCGGGACATGGAACGATAGCGTTTATCCATTTCCTTGATCGCCCACTTCAGCGCCGAAACCGCTTTTTTCGGCTCGCGAATCGGCGGCATGATCAGGTGCGGAACATTATTAAAGGCCGCGAGATCAACTTGTTTCGGATCGATTAACAGCAGGCGAAGCGTTTTCGGCGAGTGTTTAAACAAAAGGGCGGTGATCGCTGAAACGACAAAGACCGATTTACCAGATCCAGTCGTACCCGCGACCATCAAGTGCGGCATCTTTCTGAGATCGACGACCTTCGGTTCACCGTCGGCCTGGCGACCAAGACAAATTGGCAACTTCATTGGCTCCGACCAAAAACTATCAACGGCTAAAATATCTTTAAGATAAACGGTTTCACGTGCGTTATTCGAAGTTTCAATTCCAACCACATCGCGCCCTGGAATCGGAGCAATGATCCGCACGGATTCACTCGAGAGCGCTAACGAAAGATCATCGGCTAAGTCGGTGATCTTACTGATTTTGACATCCGCATTGGGCTTAAACTCGTACATCGTGACCAAGGGGCCGGGTTTTGCTCCAATCACAGTGCCATTCACCGAAAACTGCGCCAGCTTATCGACGAGAATTTCAGACTTGCGAAAAATTTCTCGTTCATCAACGCGGTGGCGGCTCGCCGGTGGATCCTCAAGGAGCGCAATCTCTGGTAGTTTCCAGTTTTCAATTTGCCGATCGACATTCGTTTGTAGGCGCACTTTACGTCGGGGCATTTCCAGTGCCGGGCCCTTTGGGGGCGCCGATGCTGGCGTTTCGACTTCCTCTGGAGCCTTGCCTGTCGGCTCATCTTTCGATTTTCCACCAATTGAAAAGCGAAATTTTTTCTCTTCAGATTTAGGCGGAGCGGACTGCGGCGCCGGTTCACGGCCCGC
>JAYVXN010000469.1:0-3379 GCA_043785085.1 Bdellovibrionales bacterium
TTAGTAGACGAGCGGGTCTCGCCACCTTCATCGGTGACATCGACGCTGACTGAAAAATTAAAAGTGACACCTGGAGCTTTCGCCTCGCGCTCATCAGCTTCAGGAGTAAAATCTAAATTGAACTTTCCATCAGGCTGCATGGTCGCAGTTCCCGATGCCACCGTGAGGGCATTGGCCTGGCCAATTTGCGGCCGATTAAGCCAATGCCAATTCCAGCCGCCAAATTCAAACCACCATGGGAGCACTTCTTCGCGCAACACCCGCCAGCGCACGGAACCGTTCGTGACCGGCAAGCCAAAGTAATAGCGGGCCTCTCCCTGTAAATGCGCTTTGCGATTCAGACGCAGCGGTGTGGTGGCGTCATTGAGGCTTGCTGCAAATGTTGGCCGTTGATATTCTTCGACCTGGATTTGCGCGTCTGAATAAGCTTTACCAGGCGCTCCGATGCGCCAGCCGCCGAGCGGCCGCCCAGAAGGAATTTGAAACTCTCCCGAACCAGAACCGAAGGCGTTGAGTGTGGCCCGTTGTTTAGCCACGACTTGATTATTGGGGTCATACAATTCAATGTCAATGACAGTGCCGGCCGCCGCCGTTGTGAACTTTCCAGTTTTCGGTGTGCCCGAATAACCGATCACCTTCCATTGAATTTTTTGTTGCGGGCGATAAATGCTCCGGTCCGTATAGATAAAGGCCGAGTTCACGGAAACGTCGGCACTCGTCGGTTGCGTCCAATAAACTGATCTTTGCATCGCCCAATGCGGTCCCTTTTTGGCGAGAAAGAAATAATTCCAATAAGTGCCGGGCACGACCGATGGCGTGGGCTGATTGAAGCTGACGACTCCGGATTCGGCGGTGGTTTTTGTGGTGACAAGTTCAGGCGGTTTCAGCCATTGAAACCGGTAGAGTTGCACGTCGGTACCTTTGAGAGGAAGGCCACTTTCACCCGAGAGGACGCGGAATTCGAAATCACCGGTTTTATTCGGCTCAGAAACCAGCACCACATCAGAGACGATAAAAGACAGTGCCTTGAGTTCGTTATTGGTCGTTTGAAAATCAGCACGGGCAGAGGCCAGAATCGCGTACGCACCGGGTTTTAAGCCACTTGGGGTGATGAGGTGGCGATGATGAGCATAGTCTGGAGTCTGAGCGAGCGGCGTGCTCCATTCTGCCACTGGCGTCGAGTGCTTCAATTGATCTCGCCACCGATAATTGAATCCGAAGAATTCATTCGTCAGGGGATTTTTTAGTTGATCCTCGATATTGATTGGAAAGGCTCGAAAATATAAAGTCTTGAGATTTTTATATTCCAGCGCAAACGACGCGCGTGGTGTATTGTCGCTCGCCATGGCTTGAATTTGATAATCGGGCGCTTCAAGCGTCGCAAGGATCGCGCGGCATTGCTTGCCACCGATTGAATCGGGATGAGCTTTATGGCCGGCCTCCGCATCGCGATGGGCAGTGATCAAGCGCCCGCCGACCGTTCCTTGCTGATCGAATTCAGCCAGCAGTGCCTGGCCGTGTGACCACCAAGCGAGATCCTGTGAGGTCCGTTGCAGATTTCGTAAACGACCCGCGAGTTTACTTTTATCGGCGTCCTCTTTAGCGGCCGCATGAAAGCGCTGGATTAACTCATACTGGGCTTCGCGGGCGGCTTCGTGACGGGAATGGTGAAGGTGAAATTCGCGATGCTCGCCGAGCCAGCTAGCGATTTTCATTAAGGGATGAGCCGTCTCAGAGGTGGCTTTCAAGCGCACGGTCGGTGGCGTCGTCGCGAGCTGAAGCAAATTGAGTTTATAGACCTCATTGGCTTCAACAGGTGTCCAGAAAACGGTATTGGCCAGGTGGGCCGTTGCCGAATACACGACAAGGTCACGGAGCGTGCCACGAATTCCTGGAGGGTAATTGTTTTGCGTCAGATAGGCCTTGAAGAACTCCGGAATTGGTTCGTTCATGATTTCATTTTGGGCCGCCTCAAAGGCCATGATGGCATCAAAAGTTTGCGAAACTTTTTCTCCGATTTGCACTGTGGTCCAGGCTTTGAGATCGACTTTTTCAAGAGAATTGACAGTTTTTTCGCGCTTGCCAATCTCCCAACCATAGGCTTCTTCGTAGTGCAAGAGGGATTGACCGAAGTAAAGATTGAGCAAGATTCGACTGTTCGTATCTTGGGGCCAAGGCTCGTCCATTAAAAACCGCACGGCCGTCTCGTAACCGTGTAAGCCGATTTGTAATTGGGTTGCCTTGATCAGACTTTCTGTCCACAGGCGCTGATCTTTATTCAGTTTTGCTTGGGTCAAAATTTCTTTGCTTTGCTCAAGGGCGGCTTGGAATTTTTGCTCGCTGATCAGTTTCTCAACGCCCGCCCAGCGGCTCGAGTCGCTGCGGGTTGCTGCCGACGTAGAAGTGACAATGAAGCTGAGAAGAAAAAGCACCACGATCTGTCGAAGCAAAGGCATGTGATCTCCTTGATGTGGCCATATTGTACGGAGAAAAATATTTTAAAGTCCATCTCTTTGCCGCACGCAGAAGTCAATATTCGGCCTTGAGCGCGTTTGCGAATGCAGCTGACAAATATGCTGGAAATCCTGAATTTTGAAATCAGGCCACATTTTTTCTTCAAAATGAATCTGCGCTTGACTGGCTTGCCACATGAGAAAGTTTGAGAGGCGCCGTTCTCCACCTGTTCGAATGATGAGAGCTGGGTCTGGAATCGCGTTCGTGGCAAGTCGTGACGAAATCAAAGCCACGTTCACATCCGCAATCTGAAGTTTTTGCCGTACGATATCTGATGAAATCAGCTTTGCGACTGCGAGAAGCTCGCGACGGCTACTGTAATTGACGGCGAAAATCAGTTTCATTCCGGAATTGTGTTTGGTGGCAGCCACAGTTTCGGTGATTTCAAATTGAACATTTTTCGGTAACTCATCGAGGCTGCCAATAATTGAGAAACAAATATTGTCGCGCAAATAGTGGCGTCTTTCACGCCTGAGATGATGCGCGAGCAAACCCATTAAAAGCGTGACTTCTTGCTGCGGCCGGAGCCAGTTTTCAGTGCTAAAGGCAAAAAGCGTCAAATATTTTAACTGAAGCTTCGCACACTGCTTGATCAAAGTATTTGCGTTTTGCGCCCCTCGGATATGGCCGATGATGCGGTCGTAGCCTCGTTGTTCAGCCCATCGGCCATTGCCATCCATGATGACAGCCACGTGCTCCGGCAAAATACTCATTTCGACCATTCCATTGGTTTGAGGCTTTTTGTTTGTGCGTTACCTGAAAAAATTAGCATGCGGTGTAGGGTCAAGCAATCAATTTTGGTGGTCATTCGGCGATCGCCTGATTTTGTGTTGGCACCGCAATGTTCGCTTGCAAGTTACGAGTG
>JAYVXN010000470.1:0-3375 GCA_043785085.1 Bdellovibrionales bacterium
AATGTCTGCTGCAAAGGGCCGCTTCCGCCAGAACGTGACCTCTGGGCCCGCGGCCCGCCGATCCACCTCCCAAATTTGAGTAGGTTCGCACGTTAAAGCGTCCGCTCTTCTTTAATGGCGCTGAATTCCTGGCCAATTTGGGAGGGGCCCAACAGCGCCATCCATCAATAAAACTGGTGGCACTGGGTCTGGCCGCTACCGATCTTTGAACTCAAGCGAGCGCTCGATTGGTATCCTGCGCTCAGCAAAGTATTCGATTTAAAAATTTTTTCGGTGGTCGCATCCCTTTTACAATCGGTTTGGGAATCTGGATTGACAAAAAACGTCACACTGTCAACTTCATTACAGGCGAATTATATTCAGATTTCCTGTACTATTACTCCACTATGCGGCCGACAAATCAAATCTTGAGTTTCATTTGGGGAGTCGTGAAACACGCCCTAATTTCGACGTTATTAATTTCTCATGCAATTTGTCTTAGCGCCCCGGTGTGGGGGACAGTCAATTGTGCAGACGTTTTTGGTGATGAAAACCGCGCGCCGTTGGCCGGCTTTACAAGCTCCAATCGCGACAAAATCACCGTGGCCTCGGAGGGTTCGCGCCCCACCAGATCGTTCACATCGGCATGGAATAGGCTACGTCGGGACAGATTGTTGGCAGATCAAACCTGCATACCCGGTAGGGGTGCTTGTGGTCCTACGGTGATCTTCGACATTACACAGGCAATAGCGGAGGTATTGGGAATTGCACCAAATCCACATCCAGAGGAGGGGCTAAAAAAATTATTCGTAAAAATAAATGGATCACTCGAAGTGTCTGGCCTTATGAGAATTGAGGGGGTGCTTGATTGGATCGAAAAAACTCTTTTAGCAGAGTTTAATATTCCCAATTTTGGGGTATCAGTTCAGTACTTAAATAAGATTAATGACGTTGAGTCGAGATTCAATATTTTTCCGGGGGACTCACTTTCAATGCGAGATATGCAGCCGAAAGAGGGAGAAATAAAATTGATTGCTACCGAGCACTATGACTCAGAGGGAGTGCGTAAGTTTAACCATATTCAAATAGTGCTCAGTGTAAGCGGCGATAAGGTAATAATACTAGATCCGAGCTACCCCGATGGAATCTATGAGGCCCAAAGGAGGAGTCAAGCTCCGGAACTCACTCTCTCATATGTTGGAAGTGTCGTGCCACTTAGAGTATCTAAAAAGGAGATAGACTACATTCTTCCGTACGCGGTTTTTACAATAAGGCTCCCTCAATCACAATGACCTGACGTTTGGGCGGATGTGGAAATGTGAATGAGCCTTACTGACTCATCGGGGAAGCTCACTGCCCGCCTTAGTTTAATCTCCCTACAATAAACCTGAATTCGACGCGATTTTTCCCCACTACGTCGCTTTCAAAAGACGTTTGTCGACAGCCGCAAGAATTTTTTCTTGATTTTTTGTCAGTGCAACCAGCTTCCCAAGTTTGAATCCACTTTTTGGATCCCGCAAATAAACTCTGTATAAACCATCCAAATCTTGAATGGCTTTGATCGGAGAGATTTCAAGATGCCTGACTTTATCTTTCAAAACGGACAACAAAAGACAGGCAAGGTAGCAAATAAAAACATGCGCCTCAACCCTGTTGTAAAGCCAATGTCGCACGGGACGAAGATTAATGACGCCTTTCAGTCCCTGAAAACATTTTTCGACGACGTCTTTGTCAAAGTAGCCTTTTACAATTTCATTCATAGACATTTTTGTGTTGGTAAATATTAGCGATATACCATCGAGTTTTGCAGCCTCATTGAGTCGAGCATTTAGCAAGCGGCCATCCTTTCCAAAATACTGCAGGATCTCCGGTTTAATCGTTTTATTTTTTGCAAGACGCTCTTGAGCCGCTTCAATTTCGTCAAATCGAGATTCCTCTTGGAGCTGGGCTCGCTTTCGATTGAAGCAGATGATAAGGCGACCATGGCTTGAGCCATGCGTAAACTTTTTTTCGCGGCAGTAAAACTTCGATTGATTTACATGAACCCGATTGCCAACTCGCACAAGATCCGTCGGGTGATTTGAAATTGAATTTTCAATCGTCGTCGACATCTTTAGACCACAAATCACTTTCCACTTATTTTCCCTCAGGAAATCAGTATTTTCGGAGGATGAAATACCTCGATCCATGACTGCAACGCCATCAGTAATTCCGAACTGACTAAGATCCGTTGAGACATCACTGAATGTTCTAGAATCATGAATATTTCCAGGAAATGTTTTGTGAAATATAGGAATGCCGCTTTCGCGAGTGACCGCCAATCCAATCTGAATCAGTGGGTAGCCTTTCCTTTTTTCTTTGTCGTGGCCGTACTTTGCGATGGGACAACTTTTGCCGTAAAAGTAAGTGTTGGTCACATCGTAAACGATCCCCTTGGGAGCGATCTTGAGCTTCTTTTTAACGGTCTCAAAAATAGTTTTCTGAAACTGCATTTGCTCCATTTGTTCCATCGAGTCCAGAGCGTTGACCAAACGTCTCTCAGTCAGATCTTCCAAATTTAAAATGTGATTGAGATCTGTTCGAATGAACCACGTCTTCATGTTGTTGAGACTTTTATAGTCAAGGCAGTGCGCGTAGGTCATCGCCAGAATTTCGCTTGAATATTCTCCGAGCAGAGCTGGCAATCCCAGCTCATTTGCAATCGAGTTCAAGGCCATGAGAGGTCCAGATAGTTTTACCGAATCGATTTCTGCGTCAGAAATCGAGCAAGACAGAATTTGTTTTCCGTTGGCCTCTCGGCCTACATGTCGAATAAATTTCTGGATAACCTTTCCGTTCTCACGAACATTTTCGACTTCTTCCAAATATATTTGACCATTTCTTTTGCGTTTTCTAATGAAGCTCATAATGGGGATTATCCCCACTACAGAAAAATGCCGTCAACAACAAAAAGTCAAAAGCAGTCACTTTTTACGAGGGAATTTACAAAATTTAGATCAAAATTGAGATGTAGTGGGGAAAAATCGCGTCGAATTCAGGAATAAAGTACACTGGTTTTGGCCTGGTTGAGCGTGGCCTCGCTTTAAAAGGCTCACCTCTTTTGGATTGCCCTGAATTTATCGCGGGCGGTTTTGGGCGACGCGGTTTTTGGTCAAGATCAGTTAAGCAGGCCGATTGGTACGAGTGAAAAAATCCGTGAGGCCAACCGTGCACGCGATTTTTTTCGAGTTTGCTATCGTTGTCGCGAGTCTTTTTTCCGGGGCCGCTTTCCCTCTGCGACTTATGGACCGGCTGGAAACGTGATTTTACGAATGTTCCAACCTAGAAATTCCGCCAAATCAATTGCAATCACGCTTGTTTACATTCACTCGAAATTTGCTAGGTGAATAAAAGGTA
>JAYVXN010000471.1:0-3369 GCA_043785085.1 Bdellovibrionales bacterium
TTTTTGACGGCGAAGTCAAATCTTAGTCGGAGCGATTTACTTTGCGTATTTGGCTGTCGAGAGGTTCAGAGGAAGAGCTCATCACGAGCCAGGTCGCGCAAGCGTAATCAGACGACAGAAGGTAAGCGCAAAAAGCGATTATTAAATCAGCGTCGTTCGCAAAGTCACACTAAACCACCCAATCGCACCGGCACTGATCTGCTCTTTCGTCATCAATATTATAGATTGTTGATCTGGCTCATCGACGGCGTGCGACTGACAAGTCTACAGCTGAGTGAATTTATTTTTTCCATTATGAAGAAAGTGAGATCACAGTGCCTGGCAAAGTTATCGATAATCTGCGATATCCCTGACTCGTAAGACATAAATCACAGAAATTGAGGCAGACATTGGCAGAGGACATCGAAATCACCGAACTGGATCTTCGATACGAAAAGCAGCGGATTCGTTCAAACGCGCGCGAGCGGCAGTATTTGAGAAAGATCCCGGCTTACGTGTCGCAGCCAGTTATTGAGCATACGCGAGGTACGGATCAGTATGGCCATGCTTCTTTTGACGGCAATTTTTACTGGGTACCTGGTGAGGGGCGGTCCGAAGTCAAGGTGCTTGAGTTCGCTGATAAGTTCCCGATTATTCAAAATCGCGAAATGCTAATCGAATATGAAAGACCGGGTGCTGGTAAAACCGGACTTGCGACCGCCCTGCTGATTGATGCCATCAACAAGGGACAGGCGGGACGATTTATTACTTTTCCGGAACTTCTAAACGAAATGTACCGCGCAGTCGCCGATCACTCAGAGTAAAAAGTAATGAAAAAGTTCATGGACTACCAATGCCTGGTGATTGACGAAGTCGGTTACATTGAAATCAATCCTGACAAGGCCGGCTTCTTCTTTGCTCTTTTAAAAAAACGCCATCGAAAAGCGACAACCATTGTCACAACTCAACTTGGTTTTTCGGAATGGACGAGCTTTTTGAAAAACCCCCAGCTACCGGCAGCTCTCATTGATCGACTTAAATCCAATGCCGAGCTCATCAACATGCATAAATGCGTTAGCCTCAGATCGCCAGCTTCAGAGACCAAAAATCCCGCAGACCAACCATCGAAAGCCAAACGCACGAACCGCTGAATGGTCAGCCTCAATAGCGAGCGATAAGCCCATTCGCTCCACTGATGTAAGTCGCCATCGACTCATACTCCCGAGAAATTGCTTTTGGATATCCGCTGCGGTTTGCTCAAGCGCCGCTCACCATCGCTCGTTCTTTTAAACTAAACTTGTGTTTACGATTAGAAATGCCGTTTGTTTATCAATTGTACCCTCATACCAATGGCGTGCTTAGCAAACCATACTGTCTAGCTGAGCACAACTCATACTGTTTAAATGAGCGCTATCGCCATATATTTTTGGACGTCCTCGTCTTTTTTTTGCATTGGCGGGTGGCGGATAATATGCGACTGCCGACTTAGCAACGCGAGTGAGGACATGAACGCCGGCCTTCAGTAGCGGCAAAATGAGGGTTTGTTTTGCATAGTAAGCGTCGCCTAAGTAGTGACTGGCACTGTCAATGCCAATGACTGAACTAAAGTTGCCATCTTTCCCAAGAGAGTTCTGGAATCGCGGTTGGACTCAACGACGCCCTCATGGATCTCCGCAGCCAGTGGTGTCGCAAAAACATAGCCGAGGGCCGAGGTCAGCAGTGCCACCGACTGGAACGAGTGGCCCATAATGAACTCAGGCTTTGAATTGCTTTCTGACTCTTGATGAAGGCTTTTGACTCCAGGCATTTTTTTGCCCTCTTTGGGAATCTTGATCCCATCGCCGACCACAATCACGCGGCCACCAACCTGAACTGCGGGCTAGAACTCGGTACTCGCCAGTTACAAAGACTACAGTACCATTCTGAATAAGGGTGATCGATTGTTTTTGTTTACGGATGGAGTCTATGATATTACCAACGACGCTGGAGAAATGTGGAGTCGCTCCCTCTTTAGACGGGTACTTGCTTCCGTTGCTTCAAAGTTTAAAGGGACACAAGATTTGATCCAAGGATTGAACGCTAAAATCCTCAGCTACCGGCAGGGCGCTTCTCTTGAGGATGATGTGACATTTTTCGTGTTCCAGTTTTAAGCCACCAGGCATATTTTACTGTTCAAAATTCTGACAGTTTCGAATCTCTGTATATTCATATATTGTTCCATTCTAAATTGAGGAGTTTGAGATGAAGAGTCTGGTTTTGGTATATTTCTTATTGATCTGTGTAAGCGCTTTCGCCAATCCGCAAAATCTGACGATCGCTAAACAGGTTCGTTACCCTTTTTTAAACAAAGTCGAAATCAAAGAAACCTCGCGAAAATTTTCGTCGGTAGTTTTTGACTCCTATGTCGACTTTGCCGTAACTGGGGAATATGAGGCCCCTTGTGGTTTTGATGAGCTGGCTGTCGAAATGCAAGTTCCGACACAAAGAACCTTTGTCGCCATGGCTGATACTGAGGTCCATGAGCTTTATGTGACGGCGATTAAAAAAGCTGTCAGTGACGATGTAGTTGTAACGAATCAAAACTGCGCTTTCAGTGATACTGGAAAGTTCACCTTGCCAATTCGCGTCCAGATGGGCGACTGGCATGACTCGCAAACTAAGCAAAGGTTTATCTACCATGTGGCCGGTCAAACTTTAACGGTCGCATTCGACATCAATACAGGCTGGGATTTTACTGTCACCAAATAAAAAACGGAACCCGCTCTGCGAGGATTCCGTTTTAGAATGGAGTCTATCGCGAAGCCGTCTGAAGCTTCTCGACATTTCGTTCAAGATCTCCGATTTGCGATGAAATCTGATTGCGATATTTATCCCAGTCATTAGATGAAACCCGGTCGATGTCGTCCAGTTTCTTTTGGGCCAGATCGTGCTTTTTTTGCAAAGTCACAACTTGGCTGTGCATAGTTTTATCGTGATTAGCGTTTGAAGAAATCACGGGTTTTTCATTGCTCTTCACATCCTGAATCTTGTTTTCAATCGTATCCAGGCGTGATTTCAAAGTGTCTTTAAACTGGCTTTTTTGGTCGAACGAATACTGACTGAGTTGCTGATCAGCTGGCATATCAGTCATCGCACTCGACGTCGATTTATCCATTTTCTTAGCTGCATGATGATGTCGCCAATGTGAACCGCTTTTGATGGCGGGCTTCTCATTCATGTCGTTTTGGGTGCCGGTATCTGCCGCAGCCGTATCTGGCGTTGTCGTCGCAGACTCAGAGTGATAAGTTCGCTCAGTTGTAGTGGTCGTATTCGGGTTAGACGTCGCGCTATTAGAAGTCGTGACTCCTGGCTCAACGGCCTCTGTACCGCCCGCAGAGGTCCCGCTCACGG
>JAYVXN010000472.1:0-3366 GCA_043785085.1 Bdellovibrionales bacterium
GCCCGGTCCGTTTGAAAGTAGGACGCCAGCGGGCTGCCAGTCGCGAATCACTTGAGCAGGCGTGCGACTTGGAAAAATCGCAATCTCCGCACAGCGCGCTTGAAGTTCTCGAAAAGTATTCTCTTTACAACCAAAATCCAAAACGGCCACGCGTGGGCCTTTTTCTACTGAACCTTTAAGCACTTCTAATTTACGGCGAGAAACACTATGGACCCAATCTTTTTCAATCTGTTTTTTCGCCAATATGAGGGGTGCTGCACGCGCGCGGGCATCCACTTCAGAATCCGCTGCCACTAGGGCTCCCCATGGTGTGCCAGCATTGCGAAGATGTAAAACAATTTGCCGAGTATCCAATCCGGTTAAGATCGGCACCCCCTCATCCAAGAGACACGTACGCCAAGACTGATCACGCGAGCTGTTTTGTATTTCAATACTGACAAAACCCTCAATCCAAATTTGTCGCGATTCCCAACACTCCCGATCGGCTCCATAATTACCCTGCATTGGCGCCGTCAAAACGAGAATTTGCGAATAATAGGAAGGATCAGTGGCGATTTCTTCGTAACCAGAATGTGAGGTATTAAAAACTACCTCGCCCGCACGAGCTTGTCCGCCGTGCCAGACCCCTTGATAGGTTTCACCGGTTTCTAATACGAGATAACCCTTATTGAGCATTTCTTCCTTCCAACGAACCATGCCTCTTAATCAAAACCCAAACGTGAGCTGAGGAGCGCTCCGCGAATGAAAACTCCGTTTTCAACTTGCTGCAAAACCCGACACCGCGGATCTTTTAAAACGTCTTCGGTGAATTCCACACCGAGATTGATAGGCCCCGGATGCAAGATGATGGCATCGCGTTGCATTTCCCGCAACTTTGCTGCATCAATTCTGTACAAACGACGGTTCTCGTCAAGTGCCGCTTCCGTGACTTCGGATTTATCATGACGCTCAGTTTGCATACGTAGGCCCATGCATACCGTAGCCCATGCGAGTCCCTCTTCTATCTGCGCGAAGGTTTTGATATTCATCTCTTTCGCGGGCAGTAATTGTTGGGGTCCACAAACTGCGACTTCAGCGCCCATTTTTTTCAATACATCAAAATTACTGCTCGCGACTCGACTATGCACGATATCACCGACAATTAACACTCGTTCACCAGCGATTCTGCCGCGTTCCTTCAAAATAGTATACGCATCGAGAAGAGCCTGAGTCGGATGCGCCGTTGTGCCACTTCCGCCGTTAATCACGGGAATATCCAAAGTCGGCCACAATTGATCAAGCTCTGGCTGTTGCCCGTAGCGCACCACCAAAAGATTTGGTTTCATCGCCAAAATATTTAAAACCGTATCCAGAACACTTTCGCCCTTAATTAAAGACGAACTGCTTGATTCATCAAACCGAATCACTCGAACGCCCAGTCGATTCGCCGCCATTTCAAAACTCATGCGTGTGCGAGTGCTCGGCTCAAAAAACAAGCAGGCCACGACCTTTGCACCCAGCATTGGTTTGCGCGAAATATCGTAGAAAACCTGAAATTGACGAAACCGCTCTGCAATTTTATCGGTTAATGAAAATAGAGAATTAAGCGCAGATTGATCGAGCGATTCAGTATCGAGGAGAGATCGGCTAGCGGTGGACATTAGGGACCATCCTACAAATAACTCTGGCCTCGACGCAAGGGAAAGACAGCAGCAAATGCAATCTTGCGCGCAAAAAATTTAAATGTGTAAAGTCACATATGGCAGGATTTAGTGTACGCCTTGAAAGACTCGACTCCACCGAACTGAAGGAAAACGATCATTGGCCCAGCGATCTGCCCAGTCAAAAGACATCCAAATTAAGACCACTCGACCTTCCAGGTCGTTTAAGGGCACTGTTCCCCAATAGCGCGAATCGTCACTTGAATCACGATTGTCTCCAAGGACAAATATCTGGCCTTGAGGCACCACCACTGGACCAAAAAACTCAGTCTCGTCAGCCTCGTTATTTATAACCAGATGACTCGATCCGCCAATTTTTTCTTCAAAAACCGAATAATAGTCGCGCCCAGGCAAATCTGCGATCGCCTCTTTCTTTTGCGGCAAATATTCCGCTACCACGTCGTTGACGTAGACTTTTTTGGTGCGAATCGCAATCCGATCGCCGGGAAGGCCAATCACTCTTTTGACATAATTGATTTTGGGATTTCCAGGAAAGCGAAAAACCACGACATCGCCGCGCGCGGGAGCTTGTGAACCCCATCGAGCACCGTCAGTGAAGGGCACGGGGACTCCATAGGGGAGTTTATAGGCAAAAATAAAATCGCCCACTTTCAGAGTCGGAACCATGGAGCCGGTGGGAATTTTATAGGCCGAAATCACGAAAAAACGTAAGATCAAGGCCAGGACCACCGCCACGATCAGGCTTTCAATATACTCCCGCATTAAAATTTTCTTCGGAACTTTCAATGAACTCATGCGGCCTTTATCGAACGAGTTGGAACATTCGATTCCATCTGATGGTGCTAGGATCGCACAAAGGGCCACCATCCTGCAAAGTTTTCTCGCAACTCAGCCAGATCAATACGGCTCGACCAAGGATGTTATCAATCGGCAGGACTCCCCAAACGCGGCTGTCAGCCGAGTTATCACGATTATCACCCATCATAAAAAGCATGCCATTCGGAACTTTGTAAGGCCCCTGGGCGACAGGAACCACTGATTTTGAACGCATACTGAGATGGTGGTGACCATCAAGATCCTCGTCAAAAAACAGGTGTGAATCAACGAGACTGGAGCGCATTTCGGGCAAAAGTTGGCGTAAGCGCGCATTGGCTTCTTCGGGTGTCAACTGCAATTGCGCGATCGGCGTGCCATTGATGCGCAAGCGCGAATCAGCATCATAGATGACTTCATCTCCAGGAAGGCCAATCACCCGTTTAACTAAAAAAATCCCGTCGGTATCAACCGAGTGAAAAACAATCACGTCACCGCGCTGCGGGTTTTTCCAATGAAAGAGCCATTTCTTTGAAAACGGCAGGCGTAATCCATACGAAAACTTATTCACCATAATATGGTCATGAATAAGAAATGACGGAATCATACTGCCGCTGGGAATCACGTAAGGCTCAAAAAACGCCCAACGAATCGTTAAAATCAACAGGATCGCAAATGCAAATGAGAAAAGAGCCTGAGACCAGGTGCCTTTTAAATTTCGGGTCCCCCCAGATACTGAGCCATCTAATGCAGGAACGCCTGATGCAGAATCTTCTGAAGGATGTTCCATTTTAAAATCAATTGACCTGATGGCCGAAACGACCAAAACGAATCGTCGTCGGATTGCATAGGAAACTCAAAACCGGCAAGGTCTCTTCGCACGAAAGCCAAA
>JAYVXN010000473.1:0-3363 GCA_043785085.1 Bdellovibrionales bacterium
TGATCCTTTCAATGCCGGAAATGCAGGTTCCGATCGCGTTCTTCGCGGCGGCAGCTGGAGGTTCCTTGCGCCGAATTTGCGTGCGGCGAGTCGCGGCAACATCGTTCCTTCGTCCAGCTACGACTCTGTTGGTTTGCGCCTTGCGAGGACGGCCCCTTAAGGGCACTGGAGGCGTCGATTTTCGAATTGTCCATAGAGTCGGTAGTGGTGCCAACCTGACACGAATTGGCCCTGATAGACCGCAGCCCGTACATCGGGATTGCATCGAAGGTAACCATACTCAAAAAACCAGAATGGCGCGTCGGATGCGAAGCATCCTCCGTCAGTCAACCGGTTTTCAAATTGTCCATGTTGCATATAGTGGTCGTAGCCTGAGTGAAATTGGCCACGATAGACCGCCTGCTGAACATCCGGATTACACTTTAGATATTGTGACTCTCCATACCACCCCTGCTGCGCGTGAGCCAAGATTCCGAAAGTCAAAACTCCGGCCATTAATGCAATCGCTTTTCCCATTTTTATTTCCCCCAACCTGAAAAGGTTTATTTTGTGGTGTCAATTGGACACTTGTACGGCAAATTAATGCAACCGCCATACCAAAAACCGTCACTGCATGACCCTTCGCATCTAAATTGCACCACCCGTTAGCTTGGGGGCGCACCTTTGGCCTTTCAATTCAATTTTTATATGATTGAACCTGCCGGGCCAGCCGGCATTGTAATTGCATTCATCTTTGGTTCGGGTCCCTACGTTGGGACGGTAATGAAGGAGAGATACATATGCGAAAACTTATCATGGCAGCCGCGATCGCGATATGCATGACCAGCACCATAGCTGGTGCAAACCCCCAATCAGGGTCAATGGCCTTGCATGCTTCAGTTGCGTCCACGGAGCAAGTCTTTATGAAATATGTATATTCCTTTCCCTTGCCCGCTTCGACTGTCAATTTTTCCGGTTTGTCCGGGGCCGTCAGTATTTTCACAGAAGGTGACGCACCCTCAGAAATGCTCGCTCGCCTGCATTACCTGCCTAGCGGACAATGCGTGGCCAATGGGACAAAATTTTCCGATTACGACAAGTTATTTCAAGCACTGCCAGGTAGCGTGACGCTGGCACTTTTTATCGTAAAGAATTTCGGTGCTGGTTACCGCGAGATCAAGACAGAATTCAAACTTCCAGCATCGATTCCAATGAGTGGGTGTGTCTTTGTGGTTCTTGACGGCGGCCCATCACTTGGCCCTGCAAACAAGATTAATTCACTCACCATGACAAGCACTATGAACTTACAATACACGACTGAAATATTAACGGATCGGCCAGCCCCTTACGTATTTGGAAACGGAGATGAATTTTGTTTTGGTTGGAATTCGGGTTGTCAGCTTTCTACGTCCGGCCAAGCGAAAACATTTGTTTTCTCTGAGAAAGTTCCGCAGTCGGGTACTATCGTGGCAATGTTTGGCGATGTGAGCGAGGGCGCCTTGTCAAAACCAAATGGCAGTTGGACGGCGGCTAATATCTATTATGTCGTGCCAAAATGTAAGAATTCTCTCGGCGAAGATTTGCCACTCGGACCCGATGGACCGTTTTCGACCTACGCTTTACCGAATAATGCCATTAGCTTACTTTCTGTGCCGCTTCAGGGAAGCGACAGCGTTTTGCAACGCCCTGTGTTCCAGGTCGCTTCGAACCATGTAAACAAGGGTGATTGCATTGTACACGTAAACTTCGTCAATGGAAAAGGTGGAGTCGATGCGGAATCCCAGGTCAAAGCACTTATTCAACCAGACTAGGCGCCGAACGCAGCTTGCGCAATCCAAACGCGTGATCGTATTGCTGGTCATGCTTAGATGATTTTGACTTTCCCGCCGCACAGACTACAGGTTTCAACGTCGATCCCAAAAATTCGTTTTAACAACCGTGCCCAGCTGATACGTGTTTTTTTCTTTTGCTCAGCCAGTTTTCCCATTGGTGTTTGATCTGGGACAAGCTCAAGCTTTGGTGGTTCGGCTTTCACAGGGACGATCATTTTTCTGAACTTATAATGTGGCGCTAAAGCTCCGCGGAACCTGGTCCAATCGCGCAGTCGATTGGGTTTCCGAAATAGCGCAACTTTGGCGCGAGATTGTCGGATATCGCTGCACGGAATTTCTCCGCTTCAGTTCGCGTGGCCGGTGCAAAATAGATATGCGCGTGAAAATCGGAGATCGTGGTTTGGTGCTTTTCCATAGGTAGCTATTACTCCTATCACAACCGCGGAGCCATGTACGCAAGCGAAATCTCCGCTCCTCTTCGGATTGGAACAAATTGCCTTTTCGGTCTTGGTTTTTGCTTTGTGGCAATCAAAACTTGGCGATTCTGCATCACCTGCGAAACTAGGTGGGACTGGACAACTAGAGGATCCCAATGGGCCCAGCGCGATCATTATGAAAAATCCAGGAGGTCGAGTAGGTCGACCTCCAGAAAGTTTTGCGCTCCATGCATGTTTTGGAGGGTTTTATTAATCGCTATGGGCTGGGTTTAAAGGAGGGCACGTCAGCGCTCCAGTTTCGTTATCCTGAGCGACAGGCAGTATCTTCCAAAAAATGCAATTTGGATAGGCGTTGCCCACTCCCACATGGTAATTTTGGAGAAATGATCCATTGGCCGGAACGCTTCGAACCGCGCCTAGCTTTGGAAAATCGTATCCAATGATCGATGGCTTCGGGCTCTTTTGATCGCTTAAACAAGCTTCATTATCTATCCACGACGCGCCGAAGGGTGGGACGCCAGCGTGGGTGACTAAAATCTGATATTGTGGCCACTGGCTGCCTTGATCAATCCTACTTCCTTCAATCAAGTCCGTGTTTTCTATAATCAAGCCATCGACTTTTGAGATTCCCTCTGACACGACTGTTCTATGGCCATTTTTGTCCGTGATGGAGTAAAAATTCGCCACCACATTGCCTGCGCGAAATTTACCTTTGTTAAATGCGGCGGTTTGGGGGTCAAAAGAGCATCGACCGATCAGATCTTTTACTTCAGCGTGAACAGTCAGCGGCAGCGCGATAAGGCAAATTAAAATTAGCGACTTCATTGTTATCCTAATGGTAAATGTTTTGGAAACCCTACGGCAAGGCGGATTATAACAATTGATAGTGACTATCGCCAGTGATATTTCGCAAATGATCGTCGTAGGGATCACTCGGGTGTTTAGTCGATTTTACATAGGAAAGGATGCCTACGAGCCTTCGGCCCACCGTCTAAAACGTAAGTTTAGGGCTAGGACATATAAACCGGGTTTTTGGCCATTCTTTAAAGGCCGTCCCCACCTTTTTCCATTGGCTCTATAAATGGCAGATCGCTGGTTTTTGGCTCGAACCCCGG
>JAYVXN010000474.1:0-3349 GCA_043785085.1 Bdellovibrionales bacterium
TCAAAAACCCCCTTGCCGAAAAATGGGGTTTCTTAACGAGCGACGCTCAAGCTACATTCGCTGAGCGTTTTAATAAATGGGCCAAGGATTTGCGTGGCAATTTTTAATAATGACCAAATAGATCGTATTCTGCCGCACTTAAAGCCGTTAGAGCAGCGCTTAAAAACAAGCAAGTGAATCTCCCAAAACTCCGAAAGATGGCGAGCGCCCTTCACCTTGATTCAATACTTGCGCGCTTAATTGATGAATTCACCCTCTGAGCACCTTAGATAGCCTCGTACTATCAAATAGTTGAAAGCGCAATTTCGACAGCTTTCTACCCTGGCAGCTATCCATTCGCTCACGGTGGCTTGGTTAGAGTAGCTGGCGCACTTTGTTTTTATTTAGTGAAATGCCATGCCTTCACAGACGGTCACTGCGACGTGAAGGCTTTGTTTTTGACCTACAAGAAAATTATCGAGATCTACCTAAAAACAGGCATACCCCTTGCAAGTATGATAAGGCATGCCTAAATAGATATTAGATCGATTAAACTGCATTACGGCAGTTTTACAGTCGAAAATGGGCAGAAACTAAGGTAGATAAACATTAGGAGGCCGTATGACAGACCTAGAAAAGACTCGATTAAATACTGGCGCTCCCGACTATCAAAAGAAGCAGGAAGAAATGGAAAGGAAAATTCGCGAGCAAGTCGAAAATGAACTTGGGCACCTTTCGCCTGCAGCCCGTGAGGCAGTTATACAATCGCGCCTCGGCATTTTGAATGGCACAGATTCAGCCAAACTCATTAAAATCGATCTCGGTGAAAATGCTGGTAAGAAAGTAAAGGGCTCGCTATTTGAGTAATCCCCAAGCCCTATTCTTCGATACTTCTATCCTTATCGCATCTTTCAATAAGAATAGCTCCGAACAAAAAATCGCTGATGATGCAATAAAACACGCCGGAAATTTCCCGCATGCATCTCGTTTAATCGTTTCTCCTTGTCTTGTGGAGCTATTTTACAAAACGCGGAAGCTAATGGATCCGAAGGACGTTCGTCAAAACTTAAGTGCGTTGAATATTGAGCTGTTTCCGATCGCTGAGGCGATGGAAAAAGATCTTTTCGACAAATACTGCAAAGTAACTTACAAAAAAGAATTCGACTTTGCGGACTTTTGCCTTTGCAGTATTGCTCTCCTTCCCAACAGACATGTGTAGCCACTGCCACTGCGAGAGCAGCCGACGTGCGCACGGAGCCTCCTTCGTCACGTGGACTGGAGTGCCAAGAGCACAGTTCAAGTTTATTGCTGGCGATGACAAAATCAAGAGGTACAAGTCCAGTGCGGCCGTACACTGGGGTTTCTGCTCCAACTTTGGCTGCTCTTTTCTCTATGAGTACGACCAGACCCCTGATCGAATATGGGTGACGGTCGCAAGCCTTACGGGTCCGCTTGACCGAGATCCCGACAGTCATGTCAGCTACGAAGAGCATGCACCGTGGCTGAACCTCAATGACGGTCTTCCGCGACTCCGGGAGAAAACCGATGAAAGGATATAGCGTAGGTCTCGGTTTTCATTTAATTCGAGTCAACCCGACTTTGAACTGAGAGATTGGATACACTCAATAAGCGAAATCACCCGATCGTTACATATTCTGCGCGGCGATCCACCCGCCGGTCCAAGCATTTTGAAAATTAAATCCCCCCGTAATTCCGTCAATATCCAGAATTTCTCCGGCAAAAAACAAGCCGGGGCAGATTTTACTCTCCATTTTTTTAAAATCAACTTCCTTTAATGAAACTCCACCGCATTCAACAAATTCATCTTTGTAGCGGTTTTTGCCCAATATCTCGAATTCAGTCTTAAAAAGTACGTCACTTATTTGCTGAATTTCTTTATTGGAGAGATCGGCCCACCTTTTATCTTCAGCGACGCCACTTTTACTCAAAAGCCTGAGCCAAAATCGCTTCGCCAATAATTCAGGATAAACATTTTGAATTTGCGCTCGTAAATTTAACTCTTTTATTTTTTTAATGAGCGCCGTCACATCTTCAATTTTGTTATCGGCTAGCCAGTTGACTTGAAGCTTCGCTTTATATCCAGCGTGCATCATGGTCCGTGCCGCCCAAGCTGAGATTTTTAATACCGCCGGGCCACTCAATCCCCAATGCGTGATCAACAGGGGGCCTTGCTCTTCGAGAGGCTTCTCATTTGCAATCAGAAGCTTCACTTTAGCCTTTGCAAAACTCAAACCTGAAAGGTCAGCGAGCATCGGGTCAGATATTTTGAAACTAAATAAAGAAGGGGCAAGCTCAGAGATGGTGTGACCTAGTTCTTTGGCAAATCGATAGCCATTTTGAGAGCTCCCGGTCGCAATTAGGACAGAATCGGCAACGATCATTTCTTTATTTTTAACTTGGATTAAAAATGAACCAGAACTCTGTTTTTCAATCGAGGTTACGCTGTGATTCAGGAGCACCTTTATGCCTAGGTTTTCAGTTTGTTTTAAAAAACATTGAATCACGGTATTAGAGTCATTGGAGTCTGGAAACATGCGCCCATCGTCTTCCGCCACTAAGTTAACCCCTCGTTGCAAAAACCATTGGACGGTATCACGAGCTTGAAAACGCTGCATGGCCGACAGCAATTCTTTTGCGCCACGCGGATAGTTTTCGCAAAAGCGTCTGACATCAAACAAATTGTGGGTGACATTGCATCGTCCTCCACCTGAAATCCGAACCTTTTTTAGAATGCTGTCGGAAGACTCAAGAATCTGAATTTCAACTGATTTACCTTGGTTTTTAGCCAGCTCGGCCGCATTGATAGCGGCAAAAAACCCGGCTGCGCCACCGCCAACAATGATGATTTTACGAGTTTGCATAGCCGCAGTCCATTTGTGCATGGGTGAGAGGAAACCGAGATGCAGTCTTTACTATTCACAGATTTGAAAAGCATCAAAAGTTTCTTGTTTCCGTGGGTATTCGGTATTTTTTATCGGTATTTTTAGTTGATAATGCTTCAGTAGTGCCAAGGAGACTGGTACAGTGCGGTTATGGATAATCCTAATGATACCGCCCGGCCCAAACGCCGCATTCGCTACAAAGGCACTCATCCGAAGAAATTCGCGGAAAAATATAAAGAGCTCAATCCGGAGCAATATACCGCGGATGTTGAAAAAATTAAGCAAAGAGGCGCAACTCCTGCCGGGTCTCATCGATCTATTTGTGTCACTGAAATTTTAGACATTTTAAATCCCAAACCAGGCGAAACGGCACTTGACGCAACTCTTGGGCATGGTGGCCACGCCGCACTTATCCTGCAACGCCTTCTTCCCGGTGGTCGGCTCATCGGTGTTGATCAAGACCCGTT
>JAYVXN010000475.1:0-3333 GCA_043785085.1 Bdellovibrionales bacterium
ACGGTGTACGTACGCCTCGTCCAGATTTTCCTGCGCGAGCCGCCACCTTCGGGCTTCTGGAGCATTCCGACTCGAAAGTTTATGCAACATTGGGGTATACTTGAAAGCTTCATGAACAAATTTCTCATTACCGTGATTTTTATTGTGGCGTCGGTCTTTGCGTACCTGGGACTGCGACTTCGGGACTCATCTGAATTGAGTTGGATTTTTTTGGGACTCTTGCTCTCCATGGTCGCGCTCTTGCCACTGTCGTTTCTTTTGGGGCGCGAGCACTTACAAAAGTTAAAGGGTTTGCGCTGGGTCATTTACTTGAGCATGGGGTATTTGAGTTTTCTCTTAGTCTTGACCGTGCTCAGAGATGTTTTGTTTTTACCACTCTCCTGGCTGCAATTGCCAATCGGTGCGTTGGCGTTTTCAGGGGCGGGGAGTGTCAGCATCATGGTGGCTTCGGGAGCAGCCGTACTTTTTGGCACATGGAATGCCTTGCGCGGAGCCCGGGTCGTTAAAGTGGAGGTTCCTTGCCGAAACCTACCGCCGGGGTTGAATGGTTTTCGCATCGTGCAGATAAGTGATTTACATATTGGTCCGACAATTTTGCGGTCGGCGACGGCCAAAGTTGTGGAGCAAGTCTTAGCCCTATCGCCTGACCTGATTGCGCTCACGGGTGATATCGTAGATGGCGCCGTGCCTGAATTTAAATCCTATCTTGAACCATTTGCCCAATTAGGCCAGACGGGCCGGGCGTTTTATGTGACGGGCAATCACGAGTATTATTGGAACGCTCCCCTGTGGCTGAGCGAATTTTCGAGTCTTAAAATTCAGCCGCTTTTGAACGCCAATCAAATTCTCACCCATCAAGGTGAAAAAATTCTTGTTGCCGGAGTGATTGATCCTGCGGCTCGCATGCTGCAAACGGGAGCAAAGCCGGATCTCTCGACAGCCATTAAAGCAAGTGAGGCGTCATCGTTTAAAATCCTTTTAGCTCATCAACCAGGAATTGCCGAAGCCGCCGCAAAGGAAGGCTTTGATCTGCAGTTATCTGGGCATACCCACGCTGGACAGTTTTTTCCTTGGACATTTGTGGTTCGGCGCATGCACCGATTTTCACACGGGCTGAAGCAATGCGGAAAAATGTGGGTCTACGTCAATGCCGGAACCGGCTCCTGGGGACCGCCGATTCGGCTCGGAACGAATCCTGAGATCACTCTGCTGACGTTGCGACCCAGTTGATCAATTATACTGCGCAGGACGAAGCGGAACGCGAACCGGGTCACCTTTACCATTAAAGGTGATGCTTTCGATGTCGGGCGGATCAGATTCACCTAATTGTGCGGGTTTAATAAAGTGGATGAGGAAGCCATCATTGCCGTTCCAGATACCGCAATCGATTTTGATTAAAAAGGCATTAGTACCTTTGTTGAAACAGGGCGTTTTATCATCCTTGTCGCAACCAAAGGCATTCTCCTGATGACCGAAGACGCCTCCGGAAAATCCGGCCGCACGCAGATTTTGTTCGATGGTGCTGCGGGCGTGGCTTAACTTCCACCAATCATATTGCTCAACAATGCCATTGGTCGCATCACTGACAAAATTATTGTTATAATCGGCAGATTGAAGAATTTGATCCGTGGTGCTCTTAAAATTTTCCCAGCTGACACTAGGGTAAAATCCGGTATGTGAAAACAACCATTTGCCGACACGAACGGCGATCGGCTGCTGCCGCATAAACTGAGAATAGGGTGCCGCTTTAGTGCTGTTATTTGAAAAGTTAAATAGATCTTTTGGATCAATGCCGTGCTGCTTGAGATCATCGAGAAACTCTTTGGCTTTTTTGTCATCACTCACGTGTTTATGATGGTTAAAAAATTCTAGTTCGTGATTACCGATCACATGAATTAAGCGGCCACCTTGAGCCGGTGCTTGTTGCATTAGCTTAATCCACTGATCCATGACATCAATGCTGTTTTTGCCTTTATCAATCGAATCACCGGTAATGATCAAAAGTGAATTGCCTGCGGCCCAGTTGCCTTTTTTGTCGATGAGTCCTGCCGCAGTCAGCAAGCTTTGTTGTTTGCCGGCATGCCCATGTAGGTCACTGATGGCATAAATACTTTTGTAGGCATCGAGATTTTGAATATCGATGGCGCCTTCAAAAGTACTTGGGTCTGCGGATTTGTCCTGTTTTCCGGCAGGAGCGCGCGTCGAAGGTTGGAGAGATTGGGAACTGCAGCCGGCTAACACCAAGACGACCACCAAGATTTTAATTTTAGTCATATGTGATTCTCCCAAAAACTCCTCGGCAGGAGTGGATGTTGGGACTAGTCCCGGGACTTTGTTTCGGGACAAATGTCCTGATAAAAAGATCGCCCGTGATGGCTCAGGTAGGTGGACTCAGAGAGAGTGATCTGGTCCAAAGCCTGAATTCGACTGGTTTCAAGCGCGTCGATCACTTCGCCTTTAAATATAAAGACCAAGAATTTTCCAGGATTGGCGTGAACCAACGCTGTCAATTTTTGCCTGCCATCATCGGAGAAAACTAAAGCTTCTGAAGTCAGAGACTGTAAATCTCTGCTGTTGAGTCGTTCGGAGCTTTCGGTAAAGAGGCGTTGTTTTTCAAAACTCACCTGATTTGAAAAACTCGGTGCTTTGATTCGACTGGCTAAAAACAGCTTCAGCGGAGCTTTAAAAAATTGGGCTGGGCAAGCCTGGGCATGCGGAGTTTGCGCCAGCAATAGGGCGAGAATTGTGAGGTACATTTGCTGATTGAAACATACCGGCGGTTTTTCGGCAACGGGTGTCACCAGTTATGAGAGGAGAATTTCAAGATCTGCTGGCGTTAAGCCCTTGAGCAGACTTTGTTCACCCTCGCCAATCACAGATTGGATCAAAGAGCGTTTTTCGGCCTGGAGCTCAAGGATTTTTTCTTCAATTGTACCGCGTGAAACCAGTCGAAATGCCATCACTTTTTTGGTTTGACCGATGCGATGGGCCCGGTCAATCGCTTGGGTCTCAACGGCAGGATTCCACCACGGATCTAGTAAGAAGACATAATCCGCAGAAGTTAAATTCAATCCCACGCCGCCGGCCTTTAAGCTGATCAGAAAAACCGAGCACGAGGTATCCGTGTTGAAACGTGTCACGCGTTCTTCGCGGTCGCGGGTGCGGCCGTCCAAATACTCAAAAATCAAGCCAGCTTCAGTCAGGGGCTTTTTGCATAAATTCAAAAATGAAGTGAACTGTGAAAAAACCAAGGCCTTATGTCCGGCCGAAGCGATTTCTTTGAGACGTTCAATCAAGATTGAAACTTTCGCGCTCGGGGTATCCATGTATTTT
>JAYVXN010000476.1:0-3320 GCA_043785085.1 Bdellovibrionales bacterium
ATTGCGGATCGTTTGCAAAGCAAAAAATCTGGCGCCTATTTTCTTGACTGGCCAGACATTAAAAAGGTCCAAGCAACACCCGAAATTCACTTAGGCCCAGACGGTCGCTTTGCTTTCGCACGACGTTTAATGCCTTTGGAGCAGCATCGAGCCAGCGAGCAAATGCCGTTTTTAAATGGCTTCTCAAACCGGACCTTAGAGCTACTAGCGACCTTCAATGGGCAAGGTTGTGCGAGCTATTTCAAAATGGACGCGAAAAATCTTGCCTCGCGAAATCGCCGCACCCGTGATTTTGAACTAAAGGTGCTCAAGCACCAAGGCGTCTTGAATTTGCTCGTTTTTGAGTCTTTTCACGCTCGTTTTCGCGGCTGTTTGACTGATGGTGTGAAGGTCACTCAAGCCAATGCGATTTTGCGACACTTGGAGCCCAAAATTCTCACCTTAATGGGAGAATGGCGCGCCACAGATGTGCTCGGGGCAGAAGGTGGCGCACAAGCGCCAAAGCTCTCTGAGTTCTGTACAAAAGCGGTTTTAAGTAAATTACAGGAGGTGATTGAAGATCATTTCAGTGGCTTATCAAAAAAAGCCTTTCAGACTGTCTTGCCAGAAGGCGAAGTGATCATTGATGCATTTGTTGAACAAGAATTCAGAATGATATTCGCCCTCATGGAGTTTGCTGCCATCGCTTCTCGAGGCGATATTTTTGCAAAAGCGCGATTGAACTTGCTGAGCCTGATCTGTCCACTGCACGAGACACGGCTCACTGACATGCGGATTCTGCTGAGTCGTGACCGGCGTTCTGAGTTTGCGGCTACGGCTACGGCTACGGCTTTGCTGCGATTACCATTTGCTCAAGTCGCACCGAGTGAGGGCTCTGAGGTGATTTCTGAACTGCGCCAATCACTTTCAGTTTTTCAACCTCTATTGGCCTTTGGTTTTGAAATCTATTTTGGCGCACAAAAGCTTCATGAACTGACTGCTGGCGAGTTTACAACTGTCCTCAATGTGAAAGAGGATAAACCAAATGTGCCGGGAGCTTTGACCTCACAGCGCATGAATTGGTTTGAACTTAATCCGAAATTTTTTCTAAAAGGCAAAGAGATTCAAGGTACGGCTGCGAATCAACTACTGACAGGCGGCATGATTGAGCACGCAGGGCAGATGTATCTTGTTCCGATTGCACAGTTGCCAAATTTACGACGACTCTCGCTATTTTGGAATCGCTTGCGCAAAGGCAAGGGGATGCGAAAAGGCGATTATCAGGATGCGCAGCAGTCATTTTATCGATTGCCCAAAAGCCAGGTTCTGGAAATGCTGGCACTTCGCTCGGCAGGTGTATCGGTGATCGGCGGGGCCCAATGGCAAGAAATTTTTGCGTTCTATGAAAGTCTGGACGGCCCGAAACGTGAGGCGAGTGTCTCGAATTTAGTCAAAGGCGAACTTAAAAATTATCAGAAAATCGGTGTGCAACGGCTTTATGACCTATATCGGTTGGGGCTGGGATCGATCTTAGCTGATGATATGGGCTTGGGTAAAACTCTCCAAGTTTTAGCTTTTATCGCACAGCTGCGGGATGAAAATCGCTTAGGCAAAGTTTTGATCGTCGTGCCGACGTCGTTGACGTACAATTGGTTAAGTGAACGAGACAAGTTTGTTCCTGATTTTCCGGTTTTTGAATTTTCGGCGAAATCAAAAGAATCCATGCCCGACTTCTTAAATGAAAGTGCCGGTGGAGTTGTCTTGACCACCTATGGACTGCTCCAAGAACACCAGGACTTTTTAAAGCAAATCGAGTGGAATTTAGTTATTTTTGATGAAGCGCAAAATCTAAAAAATATCAGCGCACAAAGAACAACGGTTGCTCGAGCCTTAAGTGCCAATGTCAAAATTTGTCTAACAGGCACACCATTAGAAAATCATTTGGGAGAATTTTTTTCGCTTTTGGATCTGGCTGTTCCTGGTTGCCTTGGAGAGCTTGATGAGTTTAAGAAAATTTACGTGAACCCCTCAGCGATTCTTTATGATGACTTAAAGTTTTTGAAGCTTAAATCGCGCCCGCTGGTTTTGCGCCGGACAAAGAACGAAATTCTTGCTGAGCTACCAGACAAGCAAGAAAGTCGCGTGACGCTGCCCTTTGAAGAAAAGCAGAAAAAAATCTACAGAGACGTTGCAATTTCATATAATGAAAAAATTCAAAAGGCGATTGCAGATGACGGTGAGTCCAAATGTCAGTTGCAAATGTTAACCGCATTGTTGCGACTGCGCCAGGTCTGTTCAGATCCAGCGGCATTGCCAGGCGTGAAATATAGTCAGACGCCGCCAAAAATTGAAGCATTAGCAGAGTCTCTCATCGAAGTCGTTGATTCGGGTGAAAGCGCTTTGGTCTTCACGCAGTTTTTGTCGACACTTGAGCGAACTGAGAAAATCCTTCGGGCCCTACGCGGCGAAGAGGGGCAGAAGATGCCGGTGTTCGTGATTCATGGAGGCATTGCGCAAAAACAACGTGAAACAGTTTTGCGAGAGTTCAATGCGGTAGAGGGTGGCGCAGTTTTGCTGATGACTTTGAAAACCGGAGGCGTCGGCCTAAATTTGACTAAGGCGAGCTATGTCTTTCACCTCGAGCCGTGGTGGAATCCGGCAGTTGAAAACCAAGCCACTGATCGGGCCCATCGCATGGGTCAAAAGCGTTCAGTGCAAGTTTATCGGTATGTGATGCTTGAGTCAGTTGAAGAAAAGATTGAGCGTCTCAAGTTGCAAAAACAAAAGCGCTTTGATGCTCTTTTTGCTGAAATAGAAGATGTCACCAGCACAGATTTTGGCAAAAATCAGATTTCGAGCCAAGGTGCGCATTTGAGTAAAGAGGATTTTAGTTTTCTTTTGTCGACTTAACAGCGTCCCACGTCAGATGCAATTTCTTAGCGGAGTGCACCTTTCAGAGAAGCAGGCATTAACCCACCTTGATTTTCATTCGCGGATTTAGACCCTGAAACAACTTGATCAACCTATCCGTACTGAATTCTTCAATGCGGTGATGGAGAATCTTGCTGACCTTGGCCTTATCGACGTCGATGGCATCTGCAAGTTCATCTTGGGTCATGTGGTGTTCGGTCTTATACTGAACGAACTGTTGACAAACATCCCAGCGCAATTTCTCAAGCGGAGTTGCATCGGGCGCAAGCATCAACGTTCCTTTCGCCTTTTCTAATCGAGCACAAACTTTATCAAGCTGCTTCTTATTTGGAAATCCCATGGCTACCTCCTGTGGGCGTTGATCACACCAATATAGAGCTTGTCGTCTTCCAACAGCCAAACCAATTTAT
>JAYVXN010000477.1:0-3319 GCA_043785085.1 Bdellovibrionales bacterium
CCCCCCCAGGCCAACCCTAAATTGAGCCGTAGAAGCAAAATTCCAAAACCTTTGCAATAAATGTGAATATTTAACCGAAAGGCGACAATAACTTTCGAGCGAAAACGCTCCCGAAGTTTAGTGGCCGGGCGAAGCTGCCGGCACCGAAATCGGTGCTGTCGCGGCAGGATTCGAAACGGGGGCCTCCGGAGTTGCGGTCGCGATTGGCTCGGGAGTCGTAGGCGCCTTGGTTTTGCAATCCATCATCTGGATCAATCGTGCATTGTGGTAAGTTCCAGACTTTTCCAGATTCCATGGAGGATAGGGGTAAAACTTCGCCTCGACACAATAGCCTTTTTTGGCCACCGCCCATTGCCGATCCTCGGCACTGGCGGTGTGAATTTGTCCCGACTCATCGCGAATAGCGACGGCAAATGAGTAAAGTTGCGACGGCTGCAGACCAGCACCGCTGACAATTGCGGACGGATCGGTCACGCGCTCAAGTTCGATAATTTCGCCAGCAATGGTTTTGCTAAATAGATAACTGTAGTTGTCCTTAATTGCATAAGCGACTAACGCTAGGATTAAGAACAGGCCAATGATTTTTAAGACTCGATAAATCGCATTCATACAATCAGATTTAATGTTCCTGACGGATTAGAGCAAGATTATTCTTTAAAGCTCCGCCGGATGGCTTCAATGACGGTTTTCGCTGCTTTACCTTTTTGGGCATCTGGCCGGTAGATCAAATAAATAATGTCTTGAAATGTCGGACCCTTTTGCGAGAGGAGTTTTAGACCTAAATTTGCATCCCGTCGTGCGACCCGTTCCGGTAGAATTCCGACTCCCGCCCCCTTGCCAACCAATGAGGCGATAAGTTCAAGATTCGAAGAGTGCACCGTGCGCTTGAAGGTCATCTCGGATTTTTTCAGCTTGCTGAGAATGGCTTGAGTTTGCAATAGATCCGGATCGAGAATTAAAATATCCTGATTATACTTTTCCGGTCCACGCCACATTGCCACTTCGTCTCGGCATAGCGGTAAAAGCGCCAAATCCGGATGAGAAATCGGATTGACGACAATGCCGATATCGATCTCGAAGCTCACGACCTTTTCCGTGACTTTGCGAGACAGATCATGCACGAATCCGATTTCCAACAGCGGATACTGATCCATGAGTTGCGCTAAAAATCCAGTCACCGAATAAAGCGCCACTGAAGGATGACAGCCGATTAGAATTCGCCCCTGCACTTCGCTTTCCTCGCGCAGGGTTTCAGAACGCAGTTTTCCCCACTGATCCAAGAGTAACTTTGCATGAGTGTAAAAGCGCTGTCCGGATTTGGTGAGCTTGACCCCAGTTTTACCGCGAATCAAAAGAGCAGCGCCGATGGACTGCTCCAAGCGCTGCATCGAAAGACTCAGAGTTGGCTGGGTGATACCGAGACGCTCGGCCGCACGTGAAATGTTCAAAGTGGCCGCGACTTCAAGGAAGTAGGTGATCTCGTTGGCATTAGCTAACATAAATTTAAGCTATCATAATCTGCTTATTCATTAAAATGGTAGCGATGAGATTTCGCAGCTCGGCAAAGTCTTACGAACAAATTGTTCATATTAGGTACTGATGACCGGATTATTCTTAGGTCTTGGCAATATGTAAAAACTCTCACTATAATTTCTCAATCTAAGGAGTTTGCTTATGGTGAGACGCCGAGCGCTGTTTTTTCTCGTCGTATTTATTTTATCTGGACCTTACGCCAATGCCGGAAATCTGGAGACAGATAAAGCCGCACTCGAAACCGCGTCTGTGACCAGCCTCGGGGCCGGAAAACTCACCTGCACAGAATTAGTCAACACGATTAGAACTGGTCGCCACGCCGATAAATATTCTTCATTTTGTGAAAAAGCACAAAAGTTGAATGACTGCAGCAGTGTCGATGGTACGGATATTTTCCACACTGACCTCACCGATGCCAAAGGTTCAGGAAAACGCATTTTGGTCTTTGGCCTGATCCACGGCGATGAACCGATGAGCGGCTTGCTGGCTTTGGAGTGGGCGTTGCGACTGGCGCAAATTGAACATCGCAATCAGTGGCGAATCGTACCGATCCTCAATCCTGATGGTTTGCGCCGCAATCAACGCATGAATGCTCACAGTGTAGATTTGAACCGCAACTTTCCAACCGAGGATTGGGACCGCGAAGCCCTCAAGTATTGGAAGGGCGCGATGAAAAGTAATCCGCGAAACTTTCCTGGTGAAACTGCGGCCAGTGAACCAGAAACCCGCTGTGCTATCGCGCAAATCAAAGACTTTAAACCTGACTTTATCATTTCGGTCCATACCCCTTATGGGGTGCTCGACTTTGACGGTCCTAAAATCGGTTTTCCGAAATACAACCCATTGCCATGGCGAGCGCTTGGAAACTTTCCAGGCAGCCTGGGCCGGTTTATGTGGAAAGATCACCAGTTGCCGGTTTTAACCATTGAGCTGAAAAGCCACGGTTTAGTGGACCCTACTTTGATTCAGGATGTAATCGGGACTTTTGCCATTAAAGCGACAAAACTGACCGGGGAAAAACCTAAGTCATTGTTTGAATTGCTCTGAAATTAGGTGCTCCCGACCCGCTTCTAGAGCATTTTGACTCTCATCGCAATGACGTTATCACTTTTATTTATTTATAGCATTGACAATTAAACATCTGAAGTGGGAATGTCAATCAATCTGGAGCGTTTATGCAAAGTGATTTTGTTCAATTAGGAAAATATTTAAAGGAACGACGCGAAGTCACCGGACTGAGCCAAGCCGAGGTTGCGAAAAAACTGGGTTATACCTCACCCCAATTCGTTTCGAATTGGGAGCGTGGCCTAGCTTCTCCACCAGCCGATAAAATGCGTGAGGTCGTTCGTCTCCTTAAATTGGATGAAGATCGTCTTTTAAAAATGCTGTGTGAATTCAGCGTGCGTTATTGGACTGAAAAAATTAAGGGCCGAAGTGCTGGAAAAAAACGTCCCCTACGTAGCCGTGCTAAAACCTAACCGCTAGATTCTAATCACGTCTAAAAGAACTGGCCAAAGCCAAACGAGAATCCGAGCCCCTCATCCGGGCGAATTGTGCGGGCTAGATCAAAGCGAAAGATCGCTCCAGAAAACTTCACAAGATTAAGCCTTAGGCCTATGCCACCTGACCACAGGGGGCGAAACTCCGAGCCTTAACCCCAATGTTGCATAAACTTTCGGTCGGAACCGCGGACGCTTGCTCCAGAAGCCCGAATCTGACGACTTGCTCAGAAAATCTGGACTCAACGTACGGTGTACGTACGCCTCGTCCAGATTTTCCTGCGCGA
>JAYVXN010000478.1:0-3315 GCA_043785085.1 Bdellovibrionales bacterium
TTGAAAAGTGCGGGAAACAGCTTGCTCTTCAATGCCTTAAAGGTTTCAGGATCGCGAAAAAAGCCAGTCACATTGATGAGAATATCGTTAAAAAGATACTTGACCTCATCCGGGTGTTTTTGCAGGAAGTTTGCGTACTCGGCCGTATTCTCGAGTTTATTGACGACGATTCTGCGGGCAATGCGCCGCTTGATTGTTGTATATTTGTATCTTGAGAAATCGACATGAGTTTGGCTGCGTAAAAGGATAAAGATTTTTCGTAGACTTTCATCTGGGTTTTCGCCAGTTGATTCCAGGTCAACCGGTGTTTGTGCCGTCTGTGACATAGCAATATACGGATGACGAGCGAGACGCGTTAATTCTTTGGCCATTTCAGCTGGATCTAAAATCAAATCAACCACGCCTGCCGCAATCGCACTTCTTGGCATGCCATCGTACTTGGCGGAGCTGGGTTTTTGCGCACAAGTGACGCCGCCTTCAGCTTTGATGGCCAGTAGCCCCTGTGTTCCGTCATTTGCGGTTCCAGAAAGTATCACGCCGATGGCCCGTTGCTTTTCGTCCTGAGCCAGTGACTGAAAGAAAAAATCGATGACCATGTGCGGAGCCCGGGTCGCACTTCGCGGCAGTAAACCAAGGGTTCTGTGGAAAATGGCCATGCTGAAATCCGGCGGAATCACATAAACATGGTTGGCTTGAACCAGAGTTTTGTCTTCGACTTCATGGACCGGCATTTTCGTGACTCCTCCGATAATGGCGGGAGAAAGACTTTCATGGGTCGGATCAAGGTGCTGGATGATCACAAAGGCCATACCGGTATTCGCGGGAAGCTCCTTGAAAAATTCCATTAAAGCTTCAAGGCCACCTGCAGAAGCTCCTATTCCGACAATTGGAAACTGATTGGTCTCTGTACTTGTTTCATTTTTGGGCGAGATCTTTTTGGCTAGGGGAATTTTTTTTTTGTACCTTTTGGGTGGCGATTTTTTTCTGAACGTTTTTTTGCTTGGACTCATCAGGTGCTCCGGTGCCAACGATCACAAACAAAGTTTCTGCAGGAATGATCGTCATGATTGGTTAAAATGACTGTAGCGTGGATTATTGAGACTGCACAAGGTATTGCTGAGTTTTTGCGAAATCTATGTGAAAATGAACATAGGAAACGAGTCAGGGACTTTGGCAGGGGTCAATCTAAAATGTTAATGGTCATAAATAAAGATCAGTTATGGCCTTGAGCATTAAATATTTTATTGCGGTAAGCTGAAATTTATAACTCATTTTCTTCAAGAAAAGGGCGGGACAACCGATGTTTAAATTTTGGCGGAGAAAAAACAAAAGCGCAAGCTATCAGCCGGTTATTTTGGTGACAGGTTGCGCCTCTGGAATTGGTCTCGCGCTAGCTGAGCTCCTCTACCGCCAACCGCAGTACCGCGTCATTGCGACCGCGCGTGCCTCGTCGTTAAAAAAATTGCAAAGTTATTTCAATGAAAATGATCACTTTTTAATTCGCGCCTTAGATGTGGCGAACGAAGCTGAGAGAACCGCATTGCTCGAAGAAATTCGCGTGAAATGGGGGGGTGTCAATATTCTTATTAACAATGCTGGGATCAGTTATCGTGCTGTCGTAGAGCATATGTCTGATGAGGAAGAGCATTTGCAATTTGCCACAAATTATTTTGGCCCGGTAGCGCTGATTCGAGCCGTGTTACCGTATATGCGTCAGCTCGGGCGTGGAAAAATCATCAATGTTTCATCCGTGAGTGGCATGTTAGCGATGCCGACCATGGCTTCGTATAGTGCTTCAAAATATGCGCTTGAAGGTTTGAGTGAAGCCCTTTGGTATGAGGTGAGGCCGTTAGGGATCAATGTGAGTTTGATTCAGCCTGGGTTTGTGCATTCAAAATCATTTCTCAATGTCTATTACTCGAGACTCTCTAGACCTGAGCGCAGCCAGGAGGGGCTATATGCGGATTATTATAAAAATATGGCGCCTTTCATTGAGCGATTGATGAGACTCAGCGTGACCACCCCCAAGCACATAGCCACACGGATTTTAAAGGTCATCCGCACGGAAAATCCCCCACTGTGGATTCCGGCGACGCTAGATGCGTTGGTTTTTTATTATTTGCGCCGGTTTTTGCCAAGAAAACTCCTGCTGCCTTTGCTCTTTGCGACGCTGCCGCGCGCTCGGCATTGGGGCAAGGACCACACACATCGGCGCCGCTAGTTGGTCGTCTGTCCACGCCGAATCTCGCTCGGTGTGGCAGAGGCTCTCGATTTTTATAGAACTTCTCAAGATGAGGCACTCTTGGGTACAAGGCACTCTTGGGTCATTGAAGTGTCATGGCTTGCACATAATGTCTAGAGAATGGCCACGGGCATACTGGTAAGGATCTGATATTGCAAAGGATTATTTCTAAGGAATTGGCTTAGGCTTTGCTTCTTTTAGAGTGTATCCGCCTGATGCAAATAGAGGTGGAGGCGCCGGGGATTCAGCGCAGCTTAAAGGGGAAGAGCCGTGAGAAATTTTCAAGATTCAAAAACAAAATTAATTTGCCTGGCGGTGATCCCACTCGTGTTCAGTGCCTGTGGACCTAACCCAAGTGACCTGAGTCAAAATACCGCTCTCAATTCAGGCATTCCGGTCACAGCCAGCAATGTCTTAGCCTTAACCTCTGCGCAAACGACCGTTGCTCGTGGGGGCGCGGTGCAGTTTACCGCGACTGGTGGTAAGGCCCCTTACACTTATTTTTTCTCACGGGGCCCAGGTGATGCGGCAATGAACTCTCAAACTGGCGTTTTAACCGTTGGTCAAACCGTTGGTTTGGTCACTGTCGGCGTGACAGATGCCCTGAAGGCAACGTCTTATGCGACGATTTCAGTGGTGCCGCCGACGACGAGTGTAGTCGTCACACAAGCGAGTTTTGCGGCTGGACAGTTGCTTTTAAATGGCGGGCAAACCACGCCGATTCCGAGTTTAGGAATTTTATCTTACCAAACCGACGGAAATTTGGCCGTCTACAACAGTGCCGGCACAGTTTTATGGAGCTCAGTTTCAGGCTCAATGAATTGTGCCGCAGGCTGCACCGCTAGTTTTCAAAGTGATGGCAATTTAGTGCTCTCGCAAAATGGTACCGCCTATTGGGCCTCAAATACGTCTGCGGTTGGTAAAACTTTAGTGCTCTCAGCCATTGCACCGTATATTCAAGTGATGAATGCCGGCAGCACGAGCACTTATTGGACTTCCGCGACACCTAGCGGACTGCATTCAGGTTTAATTTATGCTCCAGGAGCTTTGGTTTTCAATGGTCCCAATCAGCA
>JAYVXN010000479.1:0-10685 GCA_043785085.1 Bdellovibrionales bacterium
GGCACAACTGGGCGCGCTTTGAAAGTGTTCAGGCGTAGTACACCGTCGCCGGCCGTGTCCATGAGCGAGAGATCGTCCCCTTGGTGCAAGAAAAAAATCTGGGCGTTATGGTTTGGAGTCCGCTTGCTGGCGGTTTACTGAGCGGTAAATACAATCGTGACGGCAAGGGCCCAACTGGCGCACGGCGCACGAACTTTGACTTTCCTCCGGTGGATAAAGATCGCGCTTTCAAATGTATTGATGTCATGCGCGGAATCGCCGATCGCCACAATGCCTCGGTTGCGCAAATTGCGCTGGCTTGGCTTTTACACCAAAAGGCTGTTACGTCCGTAATGATTGGCGCCAAAACAGTGGAACAATTAGATGATAACTTGGCATCAACTAAAGTGCAGTTAAATGAGACTGATCTCAAAGCATTGAATGAAGTCAGCCAGCTGCCGCCAGAATACCCCGGATGGATGATTGCACGACAAAGTGAATATCGTCGACCGCCAGCAAACAAGGATTAGGAAATAGAGCGCTTCGACGGTAAAGAGCATACTGCAATGAAGACCAGTGACTGGAATCAAGCATTTAAAATGCTGAGAAAATAAAAGAGATGAAATTTCGCTTCCTGTTACCGCGCCGTTGATGATACGTCTGTTCTCGGAAACGCGTCTGCGCTGTAAAGGATCGATCATGATTAAGAAGCCAAAATCAATTGAGCAGCCGCAAAAATTTACAGCCAAAATCAAACTGTTTTGGGGATCAATGGGCCCTGGTATCATTGCCGGAGCGGCTGACGATGACCCGTCAGGTATTGGGACCTACACGCAAGCCGGAGCGCAGTTTGGCACAGTTTTTCTTTGGACTGCTCTTCTCACTTGGCCCTTGATGGCTGCCGTACAAATGGCGTGCGCGCGCGTCGGCATGGTGACCGGAGAGGGTTTAGCTTCGGCGCTCGAGAAAAAGATTCCGCGGCCAATACTACTCGGCATGTGCTTGGCGTTGTTTCTCGCCAACACATTGAATGTCGGTGCCGATTTAGCGGCCATGGCAGATTGTGCCTCAATGCTTGGGGGCGGCTCATCGCATCTCTGGGTTTTCATCTTCGGGGCGCTGATTGCTTGGGCAACCGTGCGACTTCACTATTCCCAGCTGGCCAAAGTTTTTAAGTGGCTGGCCATTTCCTTATTTGCTTATATCATTGCCGCTTTCATGGTCGGTCCGGATTGGAAAAATGTTTTTCGCGATACATTCGTGCCACAATGGCCGCATGGCAAAGACCAATGGTCCATGCTTGTGGCGATTCTTGGCACGACGATCAGTCCTTATCTTTTTTTCTGGCAGGCGTCGCAAGAAGTTGAAGAAGAAAAGGCGGCTGGAAAAATGACGTTACATCGTCGAATTGGCGCCAGTCGCAATCGAATTTTCTTACGGAAGTATGATATCGGCATTGGCACTTTTTTCTCAAACATTGTGATGTATTTTATTATTTTGGCAACGGCCCTCACGCTCAATCGCCATGGCTTAACAAATATTGAAACTTCTCGACAAGCAGCGGAGGCATTAGCACCAATTGCCGGGCGTTTTGCTGCGCTCCTTTATGCGGTCGGCCTGCTCGGCGTTGGCCTTTTAGCCATTCCCACTCTGACGGGATCTGCAGCCTATGCTTTGGCCGAAACCTTCGATTGGGATCAGGGTTTGGACGCGCCTCCGAAAAAGGCTCGAGCATTTTATACAGTGATTTTGACCTCCACGGTCTTTGCGATTGTCTTTGATTTTTCTGGCATGAATCCAATTAAAGCTTTGTATTGGTCGGCTGTCGTCAACGGCCTATTGGCACCGTTTCTTTTATTGGCGATTTTCTTTGTTGTCCGCGATAAAACTTTAATGAAGGGTCAACCGGCTTCCTGGCTCGGACAGTTGGTCCTGGCCCTGACTACAATCCTGATGTTCGGTGCGGCCATTGGCATGTTTATCTTCTAGCCGCTACGACTATCAGTTCATAGTTAAAAACTATTATGGAAACCCCTTGAGATGTCTTAGACTTTCTTAAAAAGGAGAGTCCAATTATGAAAATCGAAAAAGTCCTTTATCGAGGCAAAGCAAAATCAAACGGCGGTCGAGATGGGCGGTCAGCAACGTCCGATGGTGGAGTGGAAGTCAAACTGACCACACCAAAAGAAATGGGTGGCTCTGGCGGAGCTGGGACCAATCCCGAGCAACTCTTTGCGATGGGCTATTCAGCCTGTTTTTTGGGGGCTCTGAAGTTTGTTGCCTCTCAACAGAAAATTAAATTACCAGATGAAACCAATATTCATGGTGACGTTGGAATCGGCGCTATTCCAGGTGGGTTTGGAGTCGAAGTTGAACTGAAAATCACAGTGCCTGGTTTGGACCAGCAACTCGTGCATGGCCTGGTCGAGAAAGCCCACCTAGTTTGCCCTTATTCCAATGCCACTCGCGGGAACATACAGGTCACACTCACCGTCGTTTAAAGTGACTTTGCGACATTAGTTCATGAAGATCTGCATTTTTTGCGGATCTTCATTCATTGTGAGGGCCGCATTCGGGATATGGAAAGTGCTCTTGGATTGAGCTATCCGACGATTCGAACCCGGCTGACCCAACTCAAAAGTAAACTCGCACTCGACCTCGTGCCCGCTTCCGCAGAGATGATTGAAGTCGCCACCGAAGAAAAGTCTTCAAGCAAAAGTTCACCGTCTGATGCTGCAAAGTCAGCCGAAAATTCGGTCGAAATTTTGGGGCTTTTAGAAAAAGGCGCCATTACCTATGAACAAGCGATTAAAAAATTAAAGGGGAAGAAAAAATAAAAGAAGAAATTCAAAAAATCCTAGAGATGAGCAAAGCCGGCACCATCACCTCTGAGCAGGCCACTGAACTCATTGAAGCATTGGCCAATGAGCAAAAAAATCCAAAGAAAGAAGACTCCGCCGGTCGCATGGGAGAGTCCCTTGACGATATGATTCGCACGGCGATCAGCAGTTCCATGGGTGGCGCTTTTAGTAAAGCGACGTATTCAGATAAGACCGGCGACAATTCAGTTCACTTATCACGCTTTGAACGGCCGACGGGCGGCAACTTCACTTTTTCTGAGAATAAGATCAATGTCGCCTCTGTTTCTGATATCAAGATGGACCACGCAAAAATGCAAGACAACTCGATCAATGCGAGTCGCCAGCCAAAGCCAGTGTTAAAATAAGATTTTTCATAACGTGTTTCTCCTTTATTTTGGTTCAACCCAATGTTGAACGCATGAAAGACAAATACACGCGGCAATCCTGCCACGACAGAGCCTCTGCACGAACCGCCGATTGAGACGACTGACCGGACAAAGATGTGTGCCGCCTTGCGTCGTCTGAGCTGAAATTCTGGTTTGTGAGAATATGGTTTTCTTTAGGACTTATCTCTACTTAAATAGGATGCAATGGACCCAAATGACCTTGTTACAATTCGCGTTGCAAAGCCCGGTGATGAAGCCGAAATCGCCAATGTTCATCTGAACTCCTGGCGTGAAGCATATCGCGGACTCTTACCACAAGACATGCTCGACAGCCTGCCGCTGACCTTCAAAAAACGCAAGTTGCAGTGGCAAAATGCGATCATTGAAACTCAAACAAAACTTATCTTAGTAGCAGATAATTATTCAGGCATCGTCGGCTTTGCATTGTTCACGGCCTGTCGTGATCCCGGTATGGAAAAAATGGCCGAAGTCGCGGCGATTTATCTTTTTGAAAAATTCAAAGGGCAGGGAGTCGGTTTTGCACTGCTCTCCTCCGGACTTAAACAGATGTGTGCACGCGGCTTTCAAGAGGCCTATTGTTGGGTGCTTGACAAAAATCCGACGATTAAATTTTATGAACGCTCGGGCGCGCGCTTTACCGGGCAAATCAAGGAAGACATCATCGGCGGCAAAGCGGTGCAAGAGTTGGCCTTCGGCTGGAATTTACGCGATTACAATTGGGCGCCTCTTTCACTCCCCGAGGTTCAAGAGGTCTTAAGACCTCTCAATTGCGAATGGCGGGTGGCTGGCGGCTGGGCCATTGATCTATTTTTGAAAAAACAAACTCGGATCCATGAGGATGTTGATATTTTGATCATGCGAGACGACCAGTTAAAATTTCAAGAGAGTCTTGCGGCGTGGGACCTCTGGGTCTCTGATCCCCCCGGCCGCTTACGACCTTGGAAAAAAAACGAGTTTCTCGGCAAGGGCATTCAAGATATCTGGTGCCGAAGAAAAGAAAATGATCCCTGGCGGTTTCAGGCGATGCTCTTTGATGTTGAAAAAGGCGAATGGATCTTCAAACGAAAAGAAAGTATTCGGGCCGACCTGACCGAAATCACTTTGACCAGTGAAGAGGGAATCCAATTCCTCGCCCCCCACATTCAGCTTCTTTATAAATCGAAGTCGCTGCGCCAAAAGGATCAGCTCGATTTTAGTCATACGTACCCGGTTTTGAACCCAAGTCAAAAAACATGGCTGAAAAACGCTTTGAATTCAGTCTACCCAAATGGCCATAGCTGGATGACTGAACTCTAGTCCTTCGCGCGCGTCGGTTTGACGTTTTAGCGCCGTGGATTTGTCGTCAGGTCGAGTCGCGGAGAAACGAAAAAGGCGAGGCATATCCCCTGCGATATGTTGAGCCTTTTTCGTTTCTCCGCGGTGAAGAGCTGGCGGCAAAGACCAAGCTAAAACGTCAAACCGACGCGCGGCAAGGACTAGTCTTGTTTTAAGACAGCCGTTTCACCTGATATCCCCGGATGAGACAAATTCGTCTCTGTGTGGATCAGAAACATTTTGCAATCATTAATCATAGCGAATCGATTTGGTAATTAGGTCAAGTTCCGTTGTCCTTTCGCCGAAATAAAGACTGGACCGGTACGTAATCAGGAGGATCCTATGAAACAGATCGTCGCAGTCGTCGCTGGAATTGCTTTGGTATTTCTGGCGTCTAAAGAGGCGCAAGCTGCTTGTGGAAAAATGGAAGTCAAAAAAGGTGATGTAAAAGTCACCAGCGCTGGCAAATCTCAAGACGCGAAGGTCAATATGAAGATCTGCGCGGGATATACCATCGTCACGGGCAAAGAAGGCCGCGCCAAGATCGTGATGGACGACGGCAACGAATTAAATATTTCTCCCAATACCGATATGAAAATCGAAGAGTACAAGTCGGCACAAGCCGATGGGCAAAAGAAAGTTCTTTTGAACGTCGCGGCCGGTAAAGTCCGCTCGACAGTTCAAGAAAAATACGACGGCGAAAAAAGCACCTTCCAAGTTAAAACCAAATCTGCGGTTGCGGGTGTTCGTGGTACGGACTTCTTAACTGGATTTAACCCGGCGACACAAAAATCGGCCTTCGTGACGTTCGAAGGTAAAGTTGAAGTGGGTAAACCGGGTCCAGGCGGACAAATCATGAACAAAGTCGTCGTTGGTGCTGGTCAGCAGACGTCAGCTTCACCTGGTGCGCCGCCGTCGCCTCCGCAAACTGTTCCTCCTGGTGATTTAAAGAAAATGGATAAGCAGAGTGCGCCGGATGGTACGGTTCGATCGAATGCCCCTACGAGTGATAAAACCGCCGGTCCTAACAAAAAAGATGGCGATAAGAAGTCAGATGGTGGAGATAAAAAATCTGATGGCGGTACTGGCGATAAGAAGCCAGACGGTGGCGGTGATAAAAATGCCGACGCTGGTTCGGGCGACAAGAAAGCCGATGGCGGAGGAAAAGCTGATTCCGGTGGCGCCAAAGCCGACAGTCGTGGTGCAAAATCTGATGGCGGTACTGGCAAAGCAGATTCAGGTGGCGGCGGTGTAGCTGCTGGACCGTCTGGTGGTGGCGACACGGGCGGTGGCCCGGCGCGAAGTCCAGCAGCAACTGGTGGTGGTGATACGGCGAACGCGGCACCTGGTCCCGGCGGCCCCGCGCCGGGCGGACCGATGGGTCCAAGTGCCCAGCCTGGACCTCCATCAATGGCCGGTGAGGGAATGGCCGGTGGTGATACTCTCGGCGCTGGTGGCGGCGCCCCTGTCCCACAAGGTCCCGTGTTTACCGGAGGTCCAGCTGGAAATCCCATAGCTGCGGCTCCTCTCCCTCTGCCGCCATCGCTCCCACCCATGCCAATGGTCATCGCTCCGCCGGTTTGCGATTTTTGTAATCAGGCCGTTACCGGTGGCAACGCCAGAGTGCACATCAACGTGCATTACTAAGGGCATCGACTTAAACGCCCTAACTTCACTTTAGTCTGTGACCCTAAAGAGGATCTTAAAAAGATCCTCTTTTTCATTCTTATCCAATCAAAATCCGTTTAAGCTATTGTTTCAGGTGTGATTTTTTCATTTTGAATTAACAGCTTGTTGCCGCATCCAGGAGAGCCCACCGTGAAGGTTTTGATTCTATTGGTTTTACTAATTCCTTGTTTATCGTTTTCCCAAAATGCGACAGACGTCCCAACGCAACTTCCTAAGAAAAAACCTATAAAAGCTGCGACTAAACAAGCACAAGTGCTGCCAGACGCTACTCCGACATCAACAAAGGCAAACGAATCGAAGGTAACGGAAAGTGGGCCGGCGGCGAAAAAAACTGGTTCTCATGTCCCAATTGACTCTTCGCAAGCGTTAAGACTGAACTATGGCTATCCGAAATGGAACAAAAGTCCGACACAAATTGATACGGGTTCAATTCTGATGCGCGAAGGGCAAGGTGGCCGTTTAGTGCAGATTCACCTGGAGGAAACGGCTCCTGATTCGTCTTTGTTTTCAGGATTATTTTCCGTAAATTGGACCAATCTGGAAGCCGTTCAACCAGAATTTTACATTCCGCCGCAAGAGCTTTTAACGACGACCAAGGGGCTCAAACAACTCAACGAAATGATCGCTAGGAACGAATTGAAACGGCATCCCTTCATTCTGCGCAAAACTCGCACCGGGCAAGTTCTGGAAATTTACGACACCGGCGAGCAAGCCAAAATCGCTATCCAAGCTTTTCGAGATGAACAGCAGGCGATCGAGTTTCAAAACAAAAAACTGGTCTCACAACAAGATGCCGATGTCGCCAATCTTGCTGCCGACGCCAAGCAACGGGAAATCGAAGCACGGGCGCTTGCCGAACGCACGCGCCTTGAGCAAATCGAAGCACAAAAGGCGGCCGATCGCCTCAGACACGACGAGTCTTTGAGCAAAGCGCAGCGAGAAGCCAACAAGAAAAAGGCCGTCGACTCCGCGGCCCAAGCTTTAGGGTTTTATCAAAAAGGACAATACCTGGAAGCGAGAGCAAAGTTTGAAGAAGCCATTGATTTAGATCCAGAGAACCGTGCCTATCTTTACCAGTACGGCGTCACTCTCTATAAACTCGAGGACTTTACTCATGCCGTCGTCGTTCTCAAGGCGGCTGAAGGCCCCAGCGTCAATCAGAACGAAAAACAATACTATCTCGGCTTAAGCTATTATCGACTGAAACAAAATGAAACCGCATTTGCAGCTTTTCAAAAAGTGATTGATGCCAAAGATCCGCAACTTGCAGGCTCGGCACTGTTTTACCAAGGTCTTATGCGCATGGATGAGAAAAAATATAATGAGGCACGCGGAATTTTTCAAAAAATTCTCGATACCTCCTCTGATGCGACCCTCGATCAACGCGCCGAAAACAACATCGAGCAAATCATTCGCCTTCAGCAGTTCGAAAATGAAAAAGCAAAGAAGTGGACCTTCAATGGCACCCTTGGCGAAATGTATGATTCAAACGTTACCTTGGCTTCGACTTCCTCTCAAGATCAGGGAACCGCGACCAATGTGGATGGCTATCGCACGCTCTTACAAGGTTCGGCGAAATATCGCCCAGTTTATGAAACGGATAAAGAATTTGCGGCGCAGCTTGATATTTTAGATATGTACTCTGTTGATAATAGGTTGGCGTTCAGCCAGACCTTGCGCAATTCAGATCCGTTTGTCGCCACGCTCACCCTGCCCTATACCCATAAGGGCTTACTCCTCGGAAAAGGCCACAAGTTTGATATCATTCCAGGATATGAATCAACCTGGATGAGCGTTGAGAACAATACCAATAAAGAAATTTTAAATTCATATCTTTTAAATATTCTCAACACCGTGGTCATGAATGACTCCTGGTTCGCTAATTTTAATCTTGAGTCCCGCAAGGATAACTCCGAACTCAGCTCATCAACCGGACTGAACGATTCGTCAGCGATAAAAATTAAATTCACCTGGGGTAATCTATTGATGCTCAATAAAGAAAAAGGCCAAATTGCGCTCATCAATTCGGCCTATACACTCAACCAAGCACAGGGTGCGAACACCACCTTTAACCGCTTCGATCTTTCTGGCACCTATGTTACTCCATGTCCAGCTGGCATCAGTTGCAACGCAACACTTAGTTATTTCATGTTGGCGTATCCGCAAAATTCCAGTGGCCGCATTGACAATAGTTATACGCTAGCCGCAGGAGGTTCTCATAAGGTCGCCGAAAACCTGACTGGTGGCTTTACGGCGAATTACAATATTAACAACTCCAACGTCGATGCTAACCAATACAAAAAATGGACGGCGATGCTGACTCTTTCCTATAGTCACTAGGCGCAGCAGGTTATTTGCCCTTGACTTACATATAACTTACACTATTCTATTCTTGTGAAACTTCTCATTGTTGAAAGTCCTGGTAAATTAAAAACTCTGCGCAAGATTCTTGGATCGGGATGGATTCTTGAGGCTAGCGTTGGGCATACGACTGAGCTGGCGCATGATGGTGAAAAAAATCTTGGGTTTGAGATTGCTGGGGGACAAGTTATCACTCGTTATGTGCCACGAGGTTCACGTGGGCAGCAGGTATTGGCGAAACTTCGGGCGGCGGTTAAAAAAGCTGATCAAGTTTATTTGGCCATGGACTCGGATCGTGAGGGTGAAGCGATTGCTTGGCACTTAGTTGAACAACTTCGTCTGAAGAAGTTCTCGCGGGTGGCCTATACGCAAATCACAGACAGTGCGGTGCAAGCAGCGATTCGTTCGCCACGGCCGCTTGACTTCCCGTTGATTCACGCGCAGCGGGCGCGACAGTGTCTGGATAAGTTGGTGGGTTTTGAAGTGAGTCCATTGTTATGGAAAACGACCGGCGGTAAGAGTGCTGGGCGGGTTCAGTCCGCGACTTTGCATTTGATTTGTGAACGCGAGCGGGAGCGCTTGGCCTTTCAGCCGAAGGATTATTGGACGCTTCACGCGCATTACGGAAACGGCCTGGTGGCGCAATATGAACCGCCAAAAAAAACTGTTGAACCCAATCGAGTCGACTCAAAAGAAGAAGCTGAAGCTATTCAAAAAATCGCTCGCGCTTATCCACATCATGTGGAGTCCATTGAAGAGCATGAAGAAAAACGGCTGCCACTGCCCCCCTTGATCACCAGTTCTTTGCAACAGACGGCGGGAGTGCGGCTTAAGTTTCCTCCACAGAAAACCATGAAGATCGCTCAAGAACTCTATGAAGGCGTCGGCGGCAATGGCCTGATCACCTATATGCGGACGGATGCGGTCACTTTAAGTCCGGAGTTCATTCGCGAAACCCGAGACTGGCTTTCTCAGAATGCGCCTGAGGCACTGGCAGAGCGGCCACCGACTTTTCGAACCAAAGCAGATTCACAAGGAGCGCATGAAGCGATTCGTCCGACTTCGGTCGCTCTGACTCCTGATAAAGCCCGTTCGCTGCTCAATCGCGATCAGCTCGCCATTTACCAGCTGATTTGGGATCGCGCTGTTGCCAGTCAGTGCCGACCGGCGCGATTGGCAAAGACCCGAATTGATATTCAGGCTGATAAAACCAAATGGGTGAGTCGTGGTTTGAAAATTCTTGAGCAAGGCTATCTCAGGTTTTGGCATAATCTCGAAGACGAAACGCAGCTTCCGCCCCTAACCAAAGGTCAGCGTCTAGATCTGAAAGAGATCAAGGTTGAGAAGAAAACCACGCAGCCTCCGTCTCGCTTTAGCGAAGCGAAACTGGTTCATCTCATGGAAAAACTTGGGATCGGGCGACCGAGCACCTATGCCTCGACGATTCTCACTCTAAAAGACCGTGATTATGTTTTTCTAGAAAAAGACGTGTTAGCACCCACGGCCCTCGGAACGTCCACAGATGAAGTTTTAACTCAAGCCATGCCTGATTTGGTTGACGTTCGATTTACGGCAAAGATGGAAGAATCTCTGGATCGAATCGCCGAGAATAAACTTGGGTGGGAGAAGTTCTTAAATGAATGGAACGATTCCTATTTTCGTGCGGCTCTGTTCAAAGCTAAAACTGCCATCTCAGGCGCTGTGCTGCGCTGGGCGCCGGTTGCACCTAAGCGTCGAGCTGGGCGCAAAGCTTCCAGTAAAACCGCAGGTCCTGGCTTGGCACGCAAAAAGAAAAAGTCGCGCAAAAGAAAAGCTGTGACCAAGCTCGATTCATCAGCTGCTCCGCCGTGTCAACAGGGCCACGGACCACTCACCGCTCGAGTTTCGAAAAAGGGTGCTCCTTACTGGAAATGCGCTGAAATTGGCTGCCAGTCTTGGGCTTGGCCGAAGGATTAGGACCTGTGACGAAATAACTTAGACATTTTCGCGCAGCGGATTTTGAGTCAGACCGAGGCGCTAGCCCGAAGGACTAAGCACCCTGTCATAAGTAACTTGACACTTTTTCTTGGTCTTT
>JAYVXN010000480.1:0-10674 GCA_043785085.1 Bdellovibrionales bacterium
CGAGACCTACAAAGAATTTTGCGACCACGTGATTGAGGTTTCTAAAAAGGGCAATTACATCCAGCGCTATAAGGGTCTCGGAGAAATGAACCCCGAGCAGCTTTGGGAAACGACATTGAACCCAGAAAACCGCACGCTCTTGCAGGTGAATATCGAAGACGCGATTGCGGCTGATGAGACGTTTAGCGTTTTGATGGGCGAACAAGTCGAACCGCGCCGTAAATTTATTTACGACAATGCCCTCTTAGCCCGTGAACTTGATGTGTAAAGGTTGATCGATGGATAATAAAATTGAATTAAATGGCAGTGGTGGCGGCGGTCGAAAAGGTGTCATCGTCGTTGATATTAACAAAGAAATGCAGGAGGCCTACCTCCAGTATTCTATGAGCGTCATTGTCGGACGTGCTCTTCCGGATGTACGTGACGGTTTGAAGCCGGTACATCGCCGAATTCTCTATGCCATGCATGATTTGGGTAATACCCATGATAAGCCTTATAAAAAATCAGCACGCGTCGTGGGTGACGTGATCGGTAAATACCACCCGCACGGCGATATGGCCGTTTACGAAACCATGGTTCGAATGGCGCAGGACTTTTCTTTGCGTTATCCACTGGTGGATGGCCAAGGTAACTTCGGTTCAATCGACGGCGATAGTGCGGCGGCATCACGATACACCGAAGTGCGCATGACTGAACTTGCAGAAGCTTTGCTTGAGGACATCGACAAAGAAACCGTGCCGTTTGGCCCGAACTACGATGATTCATTGCAAGTGCCGCAACTTTTGCCGGCTAAATTTCCGCACCTTCTCGTCAATGGCAGTACCGGCATCGCGGTTGGTATGGCAACGAACGTTCCACCCCATAATTTGGGCGAAGTCATCAGCGGCTGTTTAGAACTCATCAATAATCCAAACTGCACCATTGATGATTTGATTCGTTTAATTCCTGGTCCTGACTTTCCGAGTGCGGGAGTTATCGCCGGTCGCGAGGGGATTCTGCAAGCCTATAAAAAAGGCGCCGGAATCATCTCACTACAAGCAATTGCTGAGATCGTGCCGAATAAAGATCGTGAAGAAATCATCGTTACGGAGATTCCGTACCAGGTAAATAAAGCAAAGCTTATTGAAAGCATAGCTGATTTGGTTCGCGATAAAAAAATTGAAGGCATCTCCGATATTCGCGATGAATCTTCGCGTGAGGGAATGCGCATCGTGATCATTTTGAAGCGCAATGAAAATGGCGGCGTAATTTTAAATCGCCTATTTAAATTCACGCAAATGCAAATTAGCTACGGTATCCGTATGCTGGCTTTGGATTCACGTAATCAGCCGCGTACCTTTGATTTAAAATCGATGCTCGAAGCTTTTATCGCGCATCGAAAAGACGTCGTCACCAAACGATCTATTTTCGAATTGAAAAAAGCTGAGGCCAGAGCCCATATCTTGGACGGTCTCAAGAGAGCCCTTGATCAAATTGATGCGGTCGTGGCCACCATTCGCGCTGCCAAAGAAGGTGCGGCTGCGAAAATCGATCTGATGGAGAAATTCGAATTTTCGGAGAAGCAGGCACAAGCGATTCTGGATATGCGCCTCCAGCGCTTGACTGGACTTGAGCGGCAGAAAATTCTCGATGAATTGGCCGAACTCATGAAAGAAGTTGAATGGCTGAAATCCGTTCTGAATGACGAAGCCAAGGTTTATCAAATCATCGTGAAAGAACTCGAAGAAATCCGTGAAAAACACGGAGATCAGCGCCGTACCCGCATCACCGGTGACGCCACCGATATCGACGATGAAGACCTGATCGCCCGCGAAGATATGGTCGTGATGATGACCGAAACCGGTTACATCAAGAGAATTTCATTAAGTGAATATCACAATCAACGCCGTGGCGGAAAAGGGCTAAAAGGTTCTGAACAGCGCGAAGAAGATTTCGTTTCGCAACTCTTTGTTGCCGATACATTAACAACACTCTTGGTTTTCACCAGCATTGGTAAGCTTTACTGGGTTAAAGTTCATAAATTGCCACTAGGAACGAGAACTTCAAAAGGTAAATCAATTGCCAACGTTTTGAGCTTGGGTGCCAACGAAAAGGTGCAGGCTATCTTGCCTGTGCAAGAATTCCGCGAAGACCAATACGTGGTGATGCTCACTGAAAAAGGCGTGATCAAAAAAACATCGTTGGATGCATTCTCAAATCCGCGCCCATCAGGGTTGATTGCCTTGACGACGGATCTTGAAGACTCAGTCATCGATGCGAAAGTCTCAAATGGAAAATGCGATATTTTCATCGCCACAAAATTTGGCATGTCGATTCGCTTTGATGAGGGCGATGTGCGGCCAATGGGCCGCGGTGCTCGCGGTGTGAGAGGCGTCACTCTGGGTAAAGACGATCTGGTCGTCGGCATGGAAATTTTCGATAAATCCTCTAAGGCGACGATCCTGATGGTCACCGAAAATGGCTATGGTAAGCGTACCAATATTGATGAGTATCGAACGCAAAGCCGCGGCGGTATTGGTATTATTACGCAAAAAACCACCGACAAAGTCGGCAATGTCATCGGCACGCGGACGGTCATCGACAGCGATGAGGTAATGGTGACGACTGATAAAGGCCAAACTATTCGCATGAATTGCTCGGACATTTCAGTGGTAGGACGTAACACACAAGGTGTGAAGCTCATCAATTTGAATCCTGACGAAAAAGCCACTGGCATCGCCGTCATCTCAGACGACCATACGTCTGACGGGGCAGCGAACAAGCAGTGAGAACCTGGATCGTCGCGATCGTTTTAATTCTTATTTTGGGCCCAGTGAGCTGTACGTTCTCGGCCCAAGATATTGAATATCAGCGCGGCGAGAAAGCCGAACAGAAAAAAAACTACGCTGAAGCCGTCGAGCACTATCGTAACGTTGTTGATAAATATGTCAAAACGGATACCGCCTTGAAGGCAGCAGAAAAAGCCGCGAGAATTTCGCTTTACGAGCTTCATAAATATGATGATGCCTTGGTTCTCTATAAACACACAGTGCTTTACGGGAAAAACGAGATTGAGCGAATTCAAGCGCAGCAAAAAATCGCCGAAATCTGCTTTAGTCAGACAATGAATTATACCCAAGCGGTGATTGAATTTAATCGGCTCCTGGAGTTGCCGCACACCCCTCTAGAAGGTTTTAACTATCAGCTTTCGATCGCGCGCAGTTACTTTTACATAAGTAACTTTTTTCAGGCTCAGATCGAAATTGATTCGCTCTTAAAAAAAAACTACGATAAATCCCTGCTCTTTGATGCCCTCCTTCTTAAGGCTAATATTTTCTTAACGACTAAACAAATTGACGAAGCCATCGAAGCTTTAAAACAGCTGATCTCTGGCTATCCCGACCGGTCGCGTGCCGAGCAGATTGGTTTAGTTTTGGCCGTGTGTTATGAGGAGCAAAAAAACTTCCCGAAAGCGATCGAGGTTTTAGAATCTATTAAAGACACCTATCCAAGAAAAGAATTTATCCAAAATCGCATTAAAACTCTGAAAGAACGGGCGTCCTATCTTCCGGGAGCCAAAGGTTTGAAAAAGTAGTTATGGGTAAAAAGGCGTATACGATTTATCTTGCCTTGGGCTTTGAGTTTGCGGGACTCATCGTCGCTTTTATCTATCTAGGACGTTGGGTCGATCAAAAATACAACCTCGCTGGCCTCGGTATCGCCGGTGGCGCATTACTGGGCATGGTTATTTGGATCATCCATCTGGTCTTTGCGATGCGTTCTCTTGAAAAAGACGACGAAAAATGAGGGTATTGTTAATTTCTCATCTCCTAATCGCTGTCATTGGCACTCTCTTGAGCTATCTCGTCAGTGGTTTTGATGCTTCGCTTTCATTCGCCGTTGGTGCGGCTTTATCACTCATTAACGTCATTCTTTTAAACTTTTCGTGGAAAAGCATATTACGTAAAAAAAGAATTGCCTTGTCCGTCGGTGTCATTGTAATTAAGTACGCGATCTTAGGCTTCATTATTTACAAAATCGCAAGCAAGCCATTGCTTTTACTCAATTGGTTTTGCTTCGGTCTGGGGATTATTGTCCTCAGTGCGCTGATAACGGCGGTGAATGAAGCGCGGGAAACGACTGATAATTCTGCAGAAATGCAGTAGTTCAAAAATAAGAGGCTGAGACGAAGTGACACATTTTAGTTGGGTACAATTGATTCCTGGAGTTGGCCACGAATATGTTCATGTCGCGACTGCGATCTTGGTGACGGCTCTGATTATTGTTCTCAGTTTGACCGGACGGCTAGCACTCGGAAACGGTGAAGCGGCGATTGCGCCATCGGGTCGCTTTTCATTAAAGGGATTTTTCGAAGTGATCGTCGAGTTCATCGACAGTCTGATCATGATGGTCTTGGGCGAAGAGGGCCGAATCTACATTCCGCTTTTTGCATCGATTTTCTTTTATATTTTCTTGAGCAACGTCATGGGCTTATTTCCTGGACTGTCTGCTTCGACGTCAAATATGAATACCGCATTTGCGGTCGGCATGTTTTCGTTTTTGACTTATAACTTTCTTGGTCTTAAAGAACACGGCATCGCTTATTTTAAGCACTTCTTAGGTCCGCTGATTTGGCTTGCCCCTCTGATGCTGCCTATTGAGATTATTTCGAATATCGTTCGACCAGTTAGCTTGGGTTTACGCTTAAGCGGTAACATGACGGGCGACCACACGGTTTTGGGAATCTTTTTAGATCTGGTTCCTATCGGCGTGCCGATTATTTTCTACGGATTAGGAGCGTTTGTTTGCTTTGTGCAGGCATTCGTATTCACACTTTTATCAATGATTTACGTAATGATGGCGACAGCCCATGACCACTAAGGGAGATACACAGATGAAAAATATTTATAAAAACCTCTTCTTCGCAGTAGCAACAGCATTGTTGGCAGTTCCTGCATTAGCGCAAGATGCAGCCGCAGCGGGGAAGACTCATGAGCTCGCCGCTGTGTTCGCACAAACTGGCGGATGGATGGCACTGGCTTCTGGCCTTTGCATCGCAATCGCAGCTTTGGGCGGAGCTCTTGGTCAAGGTAAAGCAGCCGCTGCTGCTCTTGACGGTGTTGCTCGCAATCCGGCAGCTTCTGGTAAATTGACTCTTCCCTTGATTCTGTCTCTGGCTCTGATCGAATCACTCGTGATCTACGCACTGATCATCGCATTCGGTTTGAGCGGCACAATCAGCAGCACCATCAAAATATTGCAAGACGCTGGTCATTAATTTTAAATTTTTAAAATTAGAGATCGTAAAAAACCCGACTACTTCAGTCGGGTTTTTTGTACATTACGATTTAAGAACAGACTTTAAAAACCGACCCGTCTCGCTGCGGACGACTTTGCGTAATGACTCTGGCGTTCCGGTTGCAACGATCTCACCCCCGGCCTTACCACCGTCTGGACCTAGGTCAATCACATGATCCACAGATTTAATCACATCGAGATTGTGCTCAATCACCAAAACCGTATTGCCTTGATCGACCAATTCTTGCAGTAGCTCAACAAGTTTTGCGATATCCGCAAAATGCAATCCTGTGGTTGGTTCATCCAAAATATAAAGTGTTTTCCCAGTGCCGCGTTTTGAGAGCTCACGTGACAGTTTCACGCGCTGGGCTTCACCGCCAGAGAGTGTGGTCGAACTTTGCCCGAGAGTCATATAATCAAGACCCACCCGGTGCAGAGTTTCGAGCTTACGCTTGATTGCCGCGTGATTGTGAAAAAACTCCAGAGCTTCTTCAACGCTCATACCGAGTACATCGGCGATATTTTTATCTTTGTATTTTACTGCGAGGGTTTCACGATTATAGCGCTTACCCATGCAGGTATCGCATTCGACATAAACATCCGACATAAAGTGCATTTCCACTCGCACCATGCCGCCGCCCTGACATGCTTCACATCGGCCGCCTTTCACATTGAAACTAAACCGACCCGGATTGTAGCCACGTACTTTCGAATCCGGCAAAGCCGCAAACAAGTCGCGAATTAAAGGAAACAGCCCCGTGTAGGTCGCCGGCGTCGAGCGCGGGGTGCGACCAATGGGGTTTTGATTAATGTCGATAACTTTGTCGAGGCAATCAAGTCCGTCAATAGAGCCGTACTCAGGGATCTCCCACTTCGAATTATAAAAATGATTGGCCAGAATGCGATACAAAGTATCAACAATGAGCGTACTCTTGCCGCTTCCAGATACTCCGGTGACAGCGGTAAATGTGCCAAGCGGGAGTGAGAGAGTTACATCTTTCAAATTATTGCCGCGGGCGTTTTTCAAAACGAGAGATTTCCCATTTCCTGGGCGACGAACCGCCGGAATAGGAATGGACTCTCGACCTGAAAGGAAGCGGCCCGTGATACTTTGTTCACTGTTCGAAATATCTTTCGCAGTTCCTTGAGCAATAATGTCTCCGCCGAGGCTTCCAGCGCGCGGGCCCAAGTCAATCACATGATCGGCTGAGCGAATTGTGTCTTCGTCGTGTTCGACCATTAAGATGGTGTTGCCCAGATCTTTTAAATCTTTGAGGATATCGAGTAGCCGATGATGGTCGCGCGGATGCAGACCAATACTCGGCTCATCCAGAACATATAATACGCCAATTAAAGAAGAGCCAACTTGAGTGGCAAGGCGAATCCGCTGTGCTTCACCGCCGGAGAGTGTGCGGGTCGGTCGATCGAGACTCAGATAGCCTGTACCAACACGAATCATATAGGTGAGACGACCATCAATCTGTTTAAGAATTTTCGCGGCAATGACTTCTTCTTTTTTCGGCCACTGACTGCTGCGAAGCGAATCACAAAGTTCAGAGGCCGCCAAGGCCGCAAGTTCGGTGATGTTTTTACCATTAATCAAAACATTGCGTGGCCCCTCGCTGAGGCGGCTGCCCTTACAGTCTGGGCACACACGAAGTGCGAGTTGATCGATCTCACCTTCTTCGCCTTCTTCGGTCTTAGCGCGAAGACCTTCAGCTATGCGCCAGCGAACGCCGGCCACCGCACGGGGCTCATCGCCTTTTTGATATGAGACCTCTTCGATTTCTTCAATATCAATCGTGCCAAGGCCGTGACAGGTTTTGCAGGCACCGCGCGGATTATTAAAACTAAAAAAGCGGGGCTCAATTTCTGGAAAACCATATCCGCAAACCGGGCAAGCGCTCGTGATTGAATAGGTCTGTCGCTCACCGCTCATTTTTTCAACCGTGACTCGACCGTTTCCCATTTGCAAAGCGGTATGCACACTTTCAGCCAATCGCGTGCGCATTCCCTCTTTGATCACAAGTTTATCCACAATCAAATCAATGTCGTGGGCTTTGGTCTTTGCGAGCTTTTTGGCTTTATCAAGTTCAATCATTTCGCCATCGATTTTGGCGGTGACGAACCCCTTTTTCATCCACTTTTGAAATTCTTGAAAAAACTCGCCCTTTTTTCCCTGCGCAATCGGTGCCATCAGATAGAGCCGGGTATTTTGCGGAAGCTTTAAAATATCAGCAATGATTTGATCCGGAGTCTGACCCGCCACCGGAATATGATGAGTCGGGCAATGAGCGGTTCCGACTTTGGCGTAAAGCAAACGCAGGTAATCATAAACTTCAGTCACTGTCCCGACGGTCGAGCGCGGATTGAGGCCCACTGATTTTTGATCAATAGCAATGGCTGGGGATAAACCTGTGATTGAGTCGACTTTCGGTTTTTTTAACTTATCGAGAAAGTTTCGTGCATAGGTCGAAAGAGAATCAACATAGCGTCGTTGCCCTTCGGCATATATCGTGTCAAAGGCCATGCTCGATTTGCCGCTGCCACTGAGGCCAGTGATGACGGTAATTTTATTTCGAGGAATTTCGACGCTGATGTTTTTTAAATTATGTTCGCGGGCACCTTTGACGACGATTCCGTCGAATTCGTCCTTCTGCATTTATCATTACTCCAGAAGTGGGTTCACCACGGCTTCAATGCGATTGCGGATTTCGTCGAGGGCTTTTTGCGAGTTGGCTTCAAAACGCATCACTAAAACAGGTTGTGTGTTTGAGACGCGGGCCAGGGCCCAGCCGTTTTTAAAACTGATGCGAACGCCATCGATCATATTGACCCGAAACTCGTCCGTGTCTTTATTGTAAATTTCTTTGAGGCGATTCACAATCAAGCGCTTTTTGTCTTCGGTTGTATCTATGCGAATCTCAGGGGTATTAAACGCCGTGGGCAAGCCTTCCAATAATTGCGCAATGGTTTTGCCAGACTTTGCCAGGATTTCAATGAGACGAAGCCCCGCATAAAGAGCATCATCAAAGCCGTAATTGCGATCGGCAAAAAACACGTGTCCACTGAGCTCTCCACCAAACGGAGCCTTTTCTTCTTTGATTTTGTTTTTAATCAAACTATGGCCGGTCTTCCACATGATCCCCTGGCCACCGTGCTTACGAATATCGTCATAGAGGCGATCTGAGCACTTCACATCACCAATGATTTTGGCTCCTGGATTATCGACAAGTATGGCTCGGCTCACGACCACCATAAGTTCATCACCCATAATCATGCGGCCGGTACTATCAACCACACCAATGCGATCCGCGTCGCCATCAAAACCAATGCCGATGCGCGCTTTCTTCTCAGCCACGGCTTTTTTCAACGCAACTAGATTTTTCTCAACGGTTGGGTCCGGGTGATGGTTTGGAAAGCGCCCATCAGGCTCTTCGAATAATATTGTCGGAGTGAGACCAACCGCCTCATAAAGACGACGCACAATACAGCCGGCAGCGCCATTGCCGCAATCGAGCACCACAGGGATATTCTCAAGATTTTTGAATTCATTTTTATAACGGGCCACGTATTCCGGAAAAATATCATGCGTGGACTGCTGACCCTTGCCGGTGACGAATTCTCCCGCTTCCATGATTTCACGAAGCAATTGAATTTGCTCGCCGAACATTGAAGATTTGCCGGATGAAATTTTAAAGCCATTGTATTCAGGGGGATTGTGGCTACCGGTGATCATCATTCCGCCGGCCGCATCTGGAACATGAAACATTGAAAAATAAGAAACCGGTGTGGTCACGAGTCCCAGCATAATCACGCGGGCTCCGCCACTCATCAAGCCCTCACTCATGGCTTTTGCAAGTGCCGGACTAGAGAGGCGGGCGTCGTGGCCGACAGTGACGATCGGCGCATTCTTTTTTTGACTATTGACGAGATAGGTAACAAAGGTTTGCCCAAGGAGATAGGCGAAATTTTCATCGAAATCTTTGCCGACCACACCTCGAATATCGTACTCACGAAAAATCTCTTTATTGATCATCTGTCCCCCTCCTTGGCGCCATCTTTTTGTCGCGCAAGCTTAATCGCCCATTCGATGGCGAGCCTCATTGATGAGGCATCCGCCTTATTCAGGCCGAAAAGATTTTTAGCCGTGCCATGATCCACGCTGGTCCGAATAAATGGCAAACCCATCGTGATATGCACGCCAGACTCCTGGCCGTGGACCATCTTAAACGGAATTAATCCCTGGTCATGATAATTCGCGATAAACACCGAATACCGCGCCCAATTCGCCTCAAAAAATGCGGCATCCGGCACCAAAGGGCCTTCAATTTTCATACTGCCCTTGCTGAGTTTTTCCAGAAGTGGGACGTGGACTTCTTGCTCTTGATGGCCAATCAATCCCTGCTCACCTGAATGCGGGTTCAGTCCCAGTAGGGCGAGCGGTTTTGCGGCCCATTTTTTATCAAGAAGACGGCGCAACTCATCAGCCATTCCGACGGCTTTTTCGAGAATCATGGGTGTTAGTTTTTCTGCCACCTGATCGACGGGTAAATGACCCGTCGCAAGCAAGACATTGAATTTCTCGCCAATGAAACCCATAAAAAGATCATTGGCTTTGGTCACTCGCCGCAAAATATCAGTATGCCCAATGTCTTGCATACCGGCAGCAAGGATGGCGGTTTTCGAAAGTGGTGCCGTCACCATTGCATCTAAATGACCAAAGTGTGCGGCTTTTGCCGTTGTTTCAACCCATACTGGAGGCGGCAAATTCGAATTGATATCGATTATTTCTCGTGACGAATCAGGAGTGACTTTAAGTGCCTCTGGCCAGCTGGTGACCGTTCGTCGCTTAAAGTATTTGTCGATTTGAGTTAGATGCTTCAATGGGCAACGGGGCGAGCGCCAGAGATAAAAGGACACGTCAGCCATCGGCTTGACGCGTGCCAAAGCTTTCGCTGTGACTTCAGTTCCGATGCCGTCCACGTCACCGGTAGTGAGGGCAATTCTAAGAGGCTTTTTCACTTTTTTGATTTATTCGGATAAATGCATCTTGGCGAAGTTGTTCGAGCCAGGATTGAAATTGTTTCTTATAGGCCTTCTCATAAAGCTGCGCCCGGATTTTTTCTTTGTCCTTGTCTGCGGCCGGATCGCTCACCGGTTTTTTCTTTAAAAGTTTTAAAATATAAAAACCTGATTTAGTTTGAATGATGTTCGAGTTCTCGCTCACGCCGAGTTTTTGCACGACACCTTCGAAGTCCTTCACCAATTCTCCGGAGCGAAACGCTCCCAAAACGCCACCCGAAGAAAAGTTCGGATCATCACTGTTTTCAGAAGCCAGCTTTTCAAAGCTTCCGCCCCCTTTCAGCTTTGCCAGAACAGTTTCGGCGCGTGTTC
>JAYVXN010000481.1:0-3307 GCA_043785085.1 Bdellovibrionales bacterium
CAAAGCTTGAAAAGGCTGAACCCTCACGGCTGCTTCCCAAAAATGCTTCTAAGGCGGATCGGGTCAAGTATAAGCTATGCGAAAAATTCGTGGTTTACCTGATGGAAAATAAGATGTCTCAGGTGGCACTTGCAAAGAAGCTCCGAGTCGACCCCTCGCGAATCAACGAGATTGTAAAATACCGTATTAATTTATATACGGTTGATAAGTTGATGAATCTCGCCGAGCGCCTTCATCTTGATTTCGAGGTCGAAGTTGCCTGATCCAAAGGGATGGATTTACTCCTCGTTTATCGTCCGCGAAATGACTTTGTCGCCAAAGCCCAGGGTCGCTTTTTTCGGTAGCCAAAATCAGCTTGGGCCAAATCAGGGTTGTCCCGGATTCTTTTTAAGAAAATCTTAATTCGGGTTGTGCCGAATCCAAAATGGTCGGCCAACCGCTCAATGCTCCATTTATCGATCCAACGTCGTTTTGCCAGCTCCGTTAAATCGATTTCTTGCCTTTTCCATTGAATCTCGTACCATCTCGAAATGGTGAGTTCCTGGAGTTCGACCACCTTAGGCCAGACTCCACCAGATGCTCAACCCGTCAACTTTTACAGTGCGGACATTCGGGCGGCTGAGTACAGCGAACTTCATAAACGATCGGGTCAGAGCCTGAGACTTGCAGAAGATCGTAAAACGGCAACCCGACCAGCGAGTTTGTCTGGGGATGGGGCATGGGGGCGCCTCCTTTGTTGCGCTAACAAGGAGGACGTTCAAAAAATGACGCCTAGCGGCCGCCCGCTGCCCCATCCCTTTGATGAAGAGCCATTTTTCTTCGTAAACTCATGGCCTTACCCAAATAAGTACTTTACCCATTAATTAGGTACTGATAGCATCAATAGTACCTAATTATGAAATCGTTTGAAAAGAGATTTCTAAATTCGATTCGTATCAGCAATGACCTGTTGAAGACAGTTCGTGAGATTGGCGAGTACCACGGCAAAGAAGCCCTTTTCAAACAGCAATCTCCCCAGACGCTCGAAACTCTCGTACAAAATGCGATCATTCAAAGTACCGAGTCATCAAATAGAATCGAAGGCATCGAAGCAGACAGTCCCAATCGCCTAAAAGCTTTGATGAAGAAAAAGGCGCGGCCAAAGACCAGGTCCGAGCAGGAGATTGCCGGCTACCGGGACGTTCTAAGCCTGATCCATCATTCGCATGAACATATACATCTCAATTCCAATTTGATTCTACAGCTTCATCGAGATTTATTTAAGTTCTCACCGACACCAGGCGGAATTTGCAAGAAAACCGACAACGATATCGTCGAGACAAAAAAAGATGGTTCACGATTCAACCGTTTCAAGCCCACCCCAGCTTGGCAAACTCCCGATGCCATGAGCCTCCTTCATCGTCAGTTTGAAGAATCGCTGATCGAACCGCACTCGCTGGAACCACTGCTTGCGATTTCAAGCTACGTCTTGGACTTCTTGTGCATTCATCCATTTCTCGATGGGAATGGTCGGATGGCTCGACTGCTCACTTTGTTACTTCTTTACCGATTCGACTATCAAGTTGGAAGGTTCATCAGTCTTGAAAGAATCATTGAGGACACCAAAGAAACTTACTACGAGGCACTCTTCGAGTCCTCGCAAGGTTGGCATGAAGGCAAACATAATATCGAGCCATGGTGGAATTATTTTTTGGGCGTCATGCTACGAACAGCTTACAAGGAATTTGAGGAGCGAGTGGGATTGGTTGAATCTGGGCGTGGCGCGAAGGGCGCGCTCGTCATCGCTGCTATCGAACGGTTTCCCAAAAAATTCACCGTCTCGCAACTGATCGAAAAGTGCCCAACGGTTGGCATTGATTATATTCGAAAAGTTCTTCGGTCCCAACGTCTGGCTGGCAAAATCAAGAGTACAGGCCGAGGTCCTGATGCGGCCTGGGTGAAAACATAATGGAGCGTAAACTGTGATTCGTACTCATTTCAAATCAAGAAACGGAAAAATTTGTTTACTGACCGTTTTCGTACTCCTCTCATCCGTCGCGGCTGAACCATTGGAAGCCCTGTTAGCGGAGCAGATTGCCCTATAATAAAACCTCCGCGTAATTCGAAGTTTTGTCCGTCCGGACCGCTAAAGGTAATGAGTGTAGGCAAGATCTCGGAGACTTTGCCTAAATTAGGCCATCAGCTCGATTTTTTTACACCAGACCACGGCACTTACGAACATCAAGTCATTTTTTCAAACAAAAACCTTGAGGCAGAGAATTTGCTCGATTTTTACAACGGCAGGTGTGCCATGGAACACGACATCGCGGAAATCAAGGGCGAGTTTGGATTCGACGTGATTCCCTGTCGCGATTACCAAGGCAATGGTGCCCACCAACAAGTCTCAATTTTAGCGCATAATTTGATGAAAAACTTCCAGATGGATCTGACTGAGCCCGCCGCTCGAAGTTCAAGCTCCAGTCGCACAAATATTTTTGAATTTAAATCCCTAAAAACGTTGCGCTTCGAACTGATCACCGCTGCGTGCCGACTAGTGAATCTCGGTGATTACCAGGTTTTGCGACTTACGCAATCTGCGCCCAGATGCCGACTTTATGAAAAAATCCAAGCGCGGCTAACCGAAATGGAGTTTGCGAAAAAACAAGCGGCCTGAAAGGCCTGCTTGTTTTTGTCGCGTTTAGGTTAGAAATCTGGTCCCGCCGTCGTCATCGAATCCCGGGTGAGGTGGTTTCTTGAAACTGCGCTCATAGCGTACAATGCGGGTGCGGATCTCTTTTTGTTCTGCTGGCGAAATGCGCATTGCTGATTCTAAACGGAATTTGAATGGAAAAAATGTTTTATACTAGCGGTGTCTTCATTAATATTCGCGAGCTCTAAAGCGGCGGCTTCGAAGCAGGGTCCCACAATTCGACGTGATCAGCACGGAGCAATGCCTTTCAGAGTATAAGTTTTTCAGTCGCAAGGATTTAAATATCAATCGTATTATAAGGTAATTTCGACCACCGACCAAACAGTCTGGCGAACAGTCGATGAAGTTCGTGTTGAAGGTGCAAGCTGTGCGTCGACAACAACGGCAAGCACGAAAGGATTCAGTCTACGTTTGGAATGTGCTTTTAAAAAAAACCGGCGAGCTTATCGCCCCGTTGCTTTAGCGTCACCTCACGAACAAAAGATGTGATAAAGAGCCGCCATCAGGCCCTTGATACGTGAATCTTCAATCCGGTAGGTCACAAACTTACCTTCTTTCTCAGAATTAATCAGGCCCTCAAGCTTCATTCGTACTAAAAACTGCGATGTCGCCGACTGG
>JAYVXN010000482.1:0-3304 GCA_043785085.1 Bdellovibrionales bacterium
CGACATTTGTGGGTTCGAAACTAATTGAAATTTTGAATAGGGCGAAGACAGAATGAAACTGCTTTATGTGACCAAAGATGATCCCCACTCCAGCTACGGACACGTCAGCCACCGCATCCGAGGCCTCATGCTCGCCTGGCAAAAACGAGGATGGCAGGTCACCCTGGCCTGCTTTCCTAAAACCAGTGAGAATATCCGTGCCGAAAACGTCTGCGCAATCCCAATGGCTGATTTTCCGCGCAGCCCGATTGAAAAGGTCAGTGGCTTCTTTAACACGTATCATTTTAATCAAGTCAGCCAAACTGCCATTCACGAGCTCAATCGCCGTATCAGACAAAAAGAAAGATTCGACCTCACCATTGCCGAGGAATTATCCATGGGACACGTGCTTCCTCTGCTAGAAAACACTGGCACACGCATTTATATTTCTCACAATGTCGAAAGCGATCTTTTTCGGCAAACTCACCCAAAGCCTTCTTTCAGAACTAGGTGGCAAGCGCGATTGCTCAAGAATAAAGAAAAAACCGTTATCTATGGTGCCGATCTGGTGTTTTCGTTTTCACCGGTCGACCGACGTAAATTGTTTGATCTTTACGATCGCGAGGATATTCAATTAACTCGTTCTGGTATCGATACAAGCCTCGTGAGCGTCAATCTCCAGAGAGAAAGACTGCGGCCCATGGTTTTTATCGGAGCCCTCGATTATTTTCCGAACATCGATGGTCTGCATTGGTTTGCCAATGAAATATATCCACTCATTAAAGATTTAGCACCTGTCGTGGTCGCGGGGCGCAAACCGGGTGAGCAAGTCCGCACGCTTTGCCGCCAAAGTGGCTTCACTCTCATTGATACTCCTCCCGACATGAACACAGTTTTGCAAATGGCACGTTTAGAAATTGTGCCACTACGAATCGGCAGCGGCACGCGCGGCAAAATAATTGAGGCGTTTGCCGCGGCTCTGCCAGTTGTCTCCACGCGCCTCGGCGCCGAGGGCCTTGAAGTCAAGGACGGCGATGATTTGCTTTTGGCCGATTCACCCGCCGACTTTGCTCATCACGTCCGTCGTTTGTATCACGACCCCGAGCTTCTCACCCATCTGTCCCGCCACTCCTATGCCACGGCCGCAGACTATGACTACATGAAGGTCGCCAATGATATTGCTGACGAGATTGAGCGCTATAAAAAAGTGCAGAGCTCATTGTAAACGGCCAAAGTTTCACGAGCGGTCTTATTCCAAGAAAAAAACTTTCCACGTTCAAACGCCAGAGCTTTCGCTTGCTGCAAACGCTCGTTTGAAGAGAGCAAGGCTTCGGCAGCAGCCACAAAACTGTCTCGGGTAATGACCTGACCGCCGCGACCGGCGATTTCTTTTAAAGCTCCGCCCACCGTTGTCAAAACTGGGCAGCCGCAGGCCATCGCCTCAACCAAAGGCAGACCAAAGCCTTCTTTTAACGAAAAGGTCACAAAGCTCATCGCTCCCGAATATGCCTCTGCGAGGTCTTCATCCGACAAATAGCCAAGAAAGCAGATTCTTGGATCACCGGCAAATTGTGCTTGATAAGCCTGACCCCAGGAATCGGCTTTACCGACGAGATAAAGTTTAGCAGCCAATTGTGACTTCGAAAAAACGTCTAAGAGTTCACCGATATTTTTTCGCTCCTCGAATCCGCCGACATAAATAAAATATTTCTCATCCCGAAAACGAGGTTGACGGACCGGCCGAGGCGCAAAACCCGCTGCGGCACCTTCATAAATGACGCGAATTTTTTCAGCCGGCAAGCCGTGGGCGATCAGTTCATCTTTACAATAGTCAGAGATCGTTATAATTCTATCCGCACGATAAAGCGATATATACCAATCCAATTTGTAGCGAAGGAGCGATTTCAAATCACCGAGTTGTTGCCAAATTGAAAGAAGCTGACCCGCCTCTTCACTAAAAAGATCATGGAGAGTCAAAACCGTCGGACAGGTAGCCAACAATGGCAGGCCTCCATTTGCTGGACCATGAAAAATCTGAATTTTTTCGCGCGCGATTTGCATCGGTACGTGGAGCTGTTCCCACAGGGTATGCTGCCTCGACTTTTCATTTTTCAAAACAAGAAACTCATGAGTCGTGCCAAACTCCTGGGTGAGAGCCTCTAGCAAGCAGGTTGTGTAACGAGACCAACCGCGTAGACCCTGACCCATCAAGCAGCTACCATTAAAGCCAATTTTGTTCTTTGGCAATGTCTTCATAAATCCTCAAATAGTTGTGCGCCATGACCTGAACAGTATATTTCTTCGCGAGTTCAAGACTCATTTCGGCATGTTTCTGATAGAGAATCCCGTTACTTTGAATTTTCTCAATCTCAAGGCGCCACCGCAACACATCGAGTGGCAAAGTGAGTGCCAAGCCTGCGGTGACCTCGCGAAACACCTCAATATCCGAGCAAATCACTGGTCGCCCGCAAGCCGCAGCTTCGATCAATGGGTAACCAAAGCCCTCATATAGCGACGGCATCAGACAGAAGTCGGCGCTTTGGTACCATTCGACCAGCTCGGTTTCGGTCGCATCGACAATCTGGTGAATATATTTTTCTAAACCGAGTGATCTTATTTCAAGCTTCTGTTGATCTGAAAAACACGAGCCGATTTGCACCAATCGCCAATCGGCCTGGCCTGCCTTGCGAAGATTATTTAGTACCTTGAATAAAAATTCGATGTTTTTACGCGGAAGAGCGACGTTGCCGACATGTAAAAGCACAGCTTGGTTCGTGATTCCGAACTTTTTTCTTAACTCTCGGCGCTGCTCCACCTCGGGATTGAAAAACTGCGAGCCGATTGCGTTGGCGATCACTCGCAGACGACCTCTGACCTCGGGCAGAAGTTCAGCTAACTCGCTTTGCACCGTCGAGCTCGGGCAAGCAATGACCCGTGCCTTAAGCACGCAACGAAGAAGATGGCGCCGCATTGGCGAATTCAAGGCGCTGCGAGCACGCCAAAACTGCAAATCGTGACAAGTGAGGATCGACAAATTGGCAGGAGCTGCGGCCAGCAAATTCGCATACGATTGATCCACGACGTGCAAGAGTCCTCGTGGCATCCTTGCGATGTGCATCGGATAAAGAAATCGGCGCCCGATCACCTTGAAAGGTTTTTGCCAATGATTAGGGGGACGGAAAAAATGAAATTCAAAACGCGAATCATAGTTATTCACCGCTTGGTAAAGCTCCGTCGAAAACCTTCGAATACTTTTCCACTGATCAGACTCAAACTCAGTGAGAAATGTCACCGGCACCTTAAATTTCATACTTCTCCGATGAGG
>JAYVXN010000483.1:0-3291 GCA_043785085.1 Bdellovibrionales bacterium
ACGGTGTACGTACGCCTCGTCCAGATTTTCCTGCGCGAGCCGCCACCTTCGGGCTTCTGGAGCATTCCGACTCGAAAGTTTATGCAACATTGGGGTTAAGGCCGCTTTTTACCGTTCGCAGGATGGTAACGGCGATTGTCGTAGTTGATCCCGGCAGGCTGCCGAAGCGACGCAGTGGCCTGCCCGATTTCGTCGCGCCTACCGCAGACACCCTATCCCACCTTTAACCCATGGATTGTCTGAATGACCAGTTCACGTTCCCCTGCCGCAACGACCACAGTGATACTCATCGCCGAAAACAGCATTTTGCAGGGATAAATGTTTTTTGCGGCGAGTGCCTTGGTGATGTCCTCCGGAATGGCCGAGGCAAATGCGCCTTGGCAAGTAGCAGTGACGCTTGAGAGCGCACGAGATTCCATTAAAAAATGCGGGTATTTTTTTGCGAGCTCCGTGATGGCTCCGAGTGTTTCATTGGGCGCGGTGATCAGCAGCGCCCATTTACCGCCGCGGGCCTCGGTATCGAGCAGTTGCGGCCACGGCAAATTGTTTTCGCGTAAGACTGAATAGAGAGCCTGCAGGGCTGAATTCAAATCGGGTTTGGTAATCTCTAGCCAGCGAATATCTTTATGCGAGTTGACGGAAAGAATTTGCGCTTGTTCGTACATCTTGGCTTCTCCATCAATCAGAGTGCTGTGGCCATCTCCATGTGCCAGGCGCACGAAGATGGGGATGTTTAAAAGATGACCGAGCTCGACACTGCGGTAGTGAAGAACTTTGGCACCGAAAAAAGTCATCTCAAGAACTTGGTTAAAATGCAGATGCGCCAAGGCCTTTGCTTGGGGAATAATCTGGGGATCGGCAGAGTAAACCCCTTCGACATCCTTGAGAATTTCACAGCGTTCGGCGCGGAAGTAGGCGGCCATGGCCACAGCCGTCGTGTCGCTGCCGCCGCGACCAAGGGTGGTCACTTCCTTGGTGCGAGGCGAGACGCCTTGAAATCCGGCAAGGACGACAATGTGGTTTTTAAGGAGCTCGGCTTCGACGCGAATGGGTTTGATGTCGATGATGCGGGCATTGCTGTGGCTTTCGTCGGTCAGCACGCCGGCTTGGCTTCCAGTCAGACTAATCGCCGGGCATTTGCGATCGTTCAGCGCCATACTCATCAAGGCCATGCTGACGCGCTCTCCAGTGGTGAGAAGCATATCGAGTTCGCGGCGATTAGGAGACGGACTGGTTTGATAGGCGAGCTCCACCAATTGATCGGTGGTTTTACCCATGGCGCTCACGACAATGAGCAGTTGATGGTTTTGTGCATGCAAATCGGCAATACGGGCGGCGACATCTAAAATCTGTGATGGCTGAGCGAGACTGCTGCCGCCGTATTTTTGCACGATGAGTGATTTTTTCAAGCGCGGGCTCCTCGAGATTTATTTAAACTCTCAAGTAAAGCAAAAGTCCAGTCCTGCGGCGAAGTCTTGGCATAAAAAACTGAACCAAAACGATCCACGGGCAGGACTAGTTCTTGCTTGAATCCAATTTTTGGCGAACGTACTGGGAAACTGTCATCATCGAACCTTTTGGAATGCGGATTTGGTGGCCCGCGACGTCTTTCGGGACAAAACCGCGGATAAGTTCGGGGTTGAGTTCTTTCAGATACTTTTCACTCACACCGAGAAAACGGGCCAGGTGGACCAGGTCAGTCCCTCCCGGAACGTGAAAGTACTCATAGGCCTGCGGCAACTGATATTGCAAATCGCGAAATCCATAAAGTGCGGGTGCTTTTGCGATGAGCATGGCGGCAATGATTTTAGGAACATAATTTTTGGTCTCATCCGGGAGCACACCCATGTCGGCGAGCTGCCAGAAGTTATTGGTGCCGTAGCGCTTAATGAGACGTTTCACACCGTTTTCACCCATATTGTAACTTGCGGTGACTAAATACCAAGAGCCGAACATACGATAGAGATCTGTCATATATTCGATAGCGGCGCGAGTGCTTTTATAGACGTCACGTCGTTCATCCAGCCACCAATCCGTGCGCATTCCGTAACGGCGAGCGGTCGGGATGATGAATTGCCAAATGCCAATCGCGCCCATATGACTCGAAGCCGCGGGTGAAAATCCGCTTTCGATCATGGCGACATAAACCAGATCCTGTGGAAGACCCGCGCGCGCCAATTCCGCTTGCATGATGGGCACGTAGCGAGCGGAATGTTCAAGCCAGTTCTTAAAATAACTACGGCCAGAAGTTTGATAGTGCTTGATCCAGAATTTCACGCGGTCGTTATACGTGACAGGAATATCAAAGATCAATGGCGCGTCGGCCGGCACGGAAAACTCGACAGCGGCGGTCTCGAAAGTTTTCAATTTCTTTAGTTTAGGTTGCGCAAGGTCTTTTTCAGGTGCGACCAGTATTTGTTCGGCACCCAATTGAGGAGCCGGTGCAATAATGCTGGCAGAGGCCGGAATCGCTTTTGGTAGGCGTCGAATTTTTTCTGGAAGTTGCAAGGCGACGCCTGGTGGAGGGCCTTCCTTCTCCGGGAAGGCAGAAGATGCGGGATAGCCGACATTTTCATTAATCACTGCCGCTGGATTTCGGCCACGGTTGAACTGATTGACGACGGTTTGTAAATCATCCGCAGCTTTTTGCTGTGCGAGTTCCTGAAGCTCATGCGCGATTTCCCGAGCCAGAGTTATATTTGCTTGTGCGAAATGAGGCGCATAGAAGATCACGATCAATGTCAAAAGGCGTGCTGATTTTTTTTGCATAGATTTTATTCTATTTAGAAATCCGTCACTCCGTCGAGTCCATGTCCTGGTGCCGTCGTGTGTATTGGACTTAGTGCCTGTCACAATATTAAGGACTTCTGCGGTTTCGCAGTGCCATTGAAGTTCCTGAAAAAGGCAGTTGAAAATTTGACGTCCCGTCATGAATCTGACCGAGTAACTCGACGTTGTAAGAGGCGCCAACGCTTTGAATGACACCTCATGCGCATTCATATCGGATTCAAATCAGAGTTACCGAGTCGAGAGTTGCAAAACTCTTCTTTGGTCGCAAGCCTCTGCCAACGACAAGTCGTGGTGGCATATGAATTGCTCAGATACTAGGAAGGGAGGCTCTCATGAGCAAAGGACTCTTCACAGCAGTCAGTGGCGCAATGGCGCAAAGTCAGCGGCTCGACACCATTGCCAACAACTTGGCGAACGTGAACACGCCCGGCTTTAAGCGGGACAGTCAGTTGTTTCGTGAATATCTTTCGGCTTATGAAAAAGAGCCCAGTACTATAGAGG
>JAYVXN010000484.1:0-3290 GCA_043785085.1 Bdellovibrionales bacterium
CTCTTTAAAAATCTCTTCGCGCCCCGCGCTGAGAAACTCGGCAATTTCGCGCGCCTCATTCATCCGACATTTTCACCTGCACAAAAATTGCTTGAGAAGCAATTCACTCAGTACTATCGAACCTGGGAAAAGACCATTGTCAGCGCCTCAGAATGTCCTGAGCCGCTCCTGCCAAAAGAATATGTCTTGCGCTTCTGGCCCGAAGGGCCCCCGATTGAGCCGCCGGCAATTGATGATGAAATTAAAGGCCTGCTGCCACAAATGACCGCCGTGGCTAGCCAGATGAACGCCGAAATCAGCGAGGATTCGGCTTTACTCTGCCAATCCCGAAAGGCGGTTGCGAAAGCCGAGCAAATTCGCGACTATTTGACTCAGAATTGTCATCAGAAAAAATACCGTTGTGGCCCGCCACTCGCCCGTGCGCAGTTGCAGGTCACAGAACTATCTGGGATTGAGGCCATAAACGCGATTAAATTCCAGGAGAAATGGAGTCCCTGGTTGAGCAAAACGGAAATTGATTGTGTGAGCAAGAAAGGCCAGCGATCCCAATGAAGATTTTCATCGTTCTCTTTTTACTAGTCGCAATTGGGGCTCAAGCGACTGAGACGACCGAATTGCAAAAACGCTCCTGCAAATCCCCTGAAGCCACAGTGCTCGTGAAACACGGTTTTGAATTGCAAAAAGACAGCAACACGCCCGAAGCCTTAAAAGCCTATCAGCAATGCTTGGCAAAAGAACCTGCTTGCGTTGACTGCCTCTATGAGATCGGCTGGTCGTACTGGAAGCTCGGCGAATGGCAAAAAGTCATTCAAACCTGGCAAGAAGCCCTGCGCCTCAAACCAGATCATTCCGAGATTCCAAAATTCTTACCGACTGCGAAACAAAATCTTGAAGCCATCGATAAGAAAGTCTTTCGCGCAGGGCTCAAGCAAAATGTTGATTTAATGATTCAAAGTTCACCCGCCGATGCGCCCGTCACCCTCACCTTCACCGGCCGCTGGCAAAGTTATAATAAAAACGCCACCAATCCCCTCGATCGCTTTGACAGCGATATCGATTCACCGAAATCCGTAAACTTCAGTCCCGATGGCCAACTCGCCTACGTGAATTCTCTGGAAGGTGCTAAAACCGTGATTTTCAATGCCGCCGGAAACACTAAAAAAGCCGTGATCAAACATCGGTTTACAGTGAATGAAAAAAATCTTTTTTCAAAGGGCGCCCCCTTTGGCTACACGTTTCCAAAAACCATCAAAAACCCTAATCAGTTTTCCGGAAAACCCGTCGAAGGCGTTTTCTCACATGATGGCAAGTATTTTTTCGTTCCCTACTATCGCCGAAGCTTTGATGACAATGGCCAATATCCCTCGGCCTTAGCGGTGATCGACACCAACACCAAAAAAATTCTGCGTGTCATGGGCGTCGGCCCCATTTCAAAATACGTCGAGATTTCTCCCGACGGCAAATGGCTTGCGGTTTCGCATTGGGGTGACAATACCATTGGTTTATTTGATATCTCAGCTCCACAACCCAGCGGCTTTAAAGAAGTCGAACTTCTGGTGGTTGAAAAACGCCTACCAAAAGCGAAAATGATCGGTAATCGCGATCACAATTGCGGCTTTTGTGTGCGTGGTCTGGCCTTCACTCCTGATAGTCGTCATCTCTTTGTCGGTCGCATGAGTCGCGGCGGAATTGCCGTCTTCGACCTCGAAAGCCGCCCCAGGAAATACCTCGGTACCATCGACGGCATTTCACCTGGCCCACGAGACCTGCATATCGGTCCATTGGGAAAAAATCTCTACATCAGTTGTAACGCCACCGGCTTTATCTGGAAGGTGCCGATCGCGACGCTCTTCGATACCCTGAAAGAAAAGTCTTTGAATCTCCATTTTCAATACAACCCCAAAGCGAAGGGCGCCATTTCTGGCTTTGCCGGACTCGGCGTTCGCTCTATCAAGCTCTCACCCGACAGTGAATATGTATTTGCCTCAGTCAATCAAACCAGTGAAGTCGTGGCTTTTCGTACCAGTGATATGAGCATTGTCTCGCGAATTTCAGTTGATTCTTACCCAGTGGGTTTGGCCTTAAGCCCCGATGGCAGCCAGCTCTGGGTTACCAGCCAGGGTCGGCAGTCGAAGGGCGGAAATTCCGTCGGAATTTTCCAAGTTCGTTACAAAAACAAAGAAATCATCATGAAAACAAATTCGCCCGTCAGTGAATCACCGCTACCAAAGCCAACGGGTGATCAGTAATGCGGAGGCCTTGCATGACCAATAATCGGCAGGGTTTTATCCATTTGACTGGTCAGCTGTTTCAATTTTTTCTCGATTTTTTCAATCAATAAATATTGTGCATGCACTGTTTGCTGTAATTCTTCGATCTGTATTTCCTGGTGTGAGACCTTGCTTTCAAGATCAATCAGTCTTTGTTCGTTCATAGCATGATGTCAACGTAAGTCAGGCCCTTGCAAAGCGCCGAGGAGGGCGTTGCTTTCTGGCCTTTTATTTGAACTTTACCGTTTTTAAAAAGATCTTTCATTTTACCGCGGGACATTTCCCGTAAGCTTAGATTTTCGCTCTGATTTTTCAGGGCCGTCAAAAGCACCGAATCCATGCGCTTTTCAGCCACATTGAGCTCTAGAACAATCCGATGCGAATTCGCGGGTTGGGGCGGAATAAAATCTTGCATTTGAGGCCTTTCGTCTGAAGCGCGGCTAGGACTAGGCCTACCTGAAATTGCCCAAATAAACAAGAAATCGGTTTCAGAGTAGGGCAAGTTTTTCATCATAGGGACAGGTACCCCAACAGGCGCCATACTGACCTAATCCGCAGCCAAAATCGAAGCCAACTGATCAAAGAGCTCACGCACTTTTTCACCTGAAGTCTTTGCTAAAAACGCAAAACTCAGAACCTGTCCATTTTTTTTTGCGGCATACCCGGCCAAAGCCGTCGCTTTTTCGCCAGCTTCAGCTTGTGCGCGTACCCAGCGCTCAGCCGGGGTATTTTTCATGCGGGCTTTCAAGCCTCCCTCCACACCAGCTAGCGGAAGAATCGTCAAATACTCCGGATAGCTTGAAAAATCATGGCGTTCGCTCTCCAAAAATCGGCCAATCTGCGCAGCACTCAATTGATTGAGTCCATCCGCTCCAGTCACACTCTTAAACTGATAGGCTCCGTCTTTTAATCCATGCATTTGCAAAAACTTGTTCACCACGGCAACTCCCTGGGTCTCACTAACGCCTTCAGCAGCCGCTTCAGCCGCCAGATCTCGCGCCAAAATATCAGCCACCTGAT
>JAYVXN010000485.1:0-3286 GCA_043785085.1 Bdellovibrionales bacterium
TTTTTCTCTCGGCTGCGGTTTTTATCGTTTCTCGCAGCATCATCATGCCCATTCATAATTCACTTGGCTTACTCTCACACACGACCTCGGTTTTATCCGCCACCTCCAATGATTTCTCAAAGTTCAGCGAAACTCTCTCCAGCGGTGTGAATGAGCAGGCCGAGGTGGTCCAGCAAACCACGGCAGCGATGTCCGAGATGACCAGTATGCTGACGCAAACCTCGCAATACGCCAAACAGAGTGAAACAATCATGACGTCGATGACACTAAAAACGAATAACGGCATGAACATCATGAACCAGATGGTCGATGCGATGACCTCGGTTCAACAAGCCAACGAACAGTTGAAACAAATGGTCGACATTATTCAAGAGATCACCAATAAGACAATTGTCATCAACGACATCGTCTTTAAAACCCAGCTTCTTTCATTTAATGCCAGTATCGAAGCTGCTCGAGCAGGTCAACACGGACGTGGTTTTGCGGTCGTCGCGGAAGAAGTCGGAAACCTTGCCAAGATGTCAGGTACTGCCGCACAAGAAATCGCAGCGCTCTTGCAAGCCAGTGAACGCCAGGTGACCGACATTGTTAAAAACACTTATGAACGGGTCAGCACCGGTCAAAACGTAACTCTACAGGCACTCAAAAACTTTAAAGAGATCGCCTCTGATATTGCCATGATTTCACAGCAAATCGCCAATATTAGCGCAGCGGCACGCGAGCAGGAGCTTGGGGTTGCGCAAACAAGTCAGGCGATGACTGAGCTGAGCAAGACCACTGAGTTGAACAATCAAATCGCGCATCGTTCGGCCGACACGTCGAGAATTCTGCGAACAGAAATCTCGTCTTTGAATTCAATCTATCAAGCGATTGAAGGTAGTATCACCGGACAAAGTAGTGTTTCAGCCAATGAGTTCGCTTTTGCGAATGAACATCACATGGCGCCACCAATGCCAGCGGTCGAAGTTCCGAAACCTGTTCTTTCGCAGGCACCGCGGGCCAACTATTCTCCGGTGGAATTAACAGATAAAATTCTTGAAATGGCGCTGAAGCAGCGCCGTACGTCAGATTCAGATCCCAACGGCGATAATGAGAAGAAAACGAGACACGGTTAAAGCCGGGAAGTTAAATGGAATCAGGAATTGACCCTAAGATATTTATGAAACTGCTGGACGAAATCGAGGATACACTCCTGGATTTCGAGCAGCGTTGTCTTCGTCTCGAAGGCGAAAACCACAAAGCCGAGATGCAAGTGGTGTTTCGGGCGGCTCACAATATCAAAGGCGCCAGTCAGCTCTATGGCTTGAACGAGTTTGGAAGTTTTGTTCATGGCGTGGAGAATTTGCTCAATACACTTTTTAAACGAAAGCTACCGGTCGACACTGAAGCCATTAACCTTTTATTGAAGGCGCACGCCTTCATGAAGAAATGGATTGATGGTTTACGTACTGATCAAAAATATGTTCTTGATGGCTCCGGAATTTTATCCATCATTGCCGAAAAGAACCGATCGATTTTGGCGTCGGATCAGATCGTCGTACAGACCAGTCCGCCACCGGCCGTAGAGGTGAAAGCGACTAAGCCGGTGGTTAATCAATCTCCGCCCAGAGCATCGAGCCTCGCAGGTTCGGGCCAGCCAGAACTACAAACCGTGGCCCCAGCGACCAGCGAAATTGCCCAATCAATGGGACCTATCGAAGCCGTGGTCACTCAGTCTCCAGTGACTCTCGATGTGGCTCACATGGCTCCTCAAGATTCAAAACGAGTCGTTGATAAACGTCGACGCGCCGGCAATCTGCGTGTGCCATCAGTCAAGATCGATGAAATCATGCAACTGATTGGTGAGTTTTCCATTAATCAATCGATTCTTTGGCACGGACAAGCAACCAATTCTTTGAATTCTCAAGTCTGTCGAAATGCGATTGTTTTAAATCGTAAAGTAGTTAAAGAATTACAAAACCTCGTGCTTTCCTTGCGCATGCAACCGATTGAATCCTTATTTCAGCGCCTGGAGCGCGCCGCTCGCGACATCGCTCGGCAGCTCGGCAAGCGGATTAACGTCGAGTTCCAGGGCGCCGATGTCATTCTCGATAAGACGGTCATCGAATTAATGATGGACCCAATGGTTCACCTAGTAAGAAATGCGATTGATCACGGAATTGAGGAAGATGCGGATCGTGAAAGAAATGGCAAATCTTTACCTGCGCGACTGGTGATTCAAGCGCAGCCGGATGCCGGGCGGGTCTTGATTTCGGTGAGCGACGACGGCAAGGGAATTGATGCAGAAGCGGTGCTGGCAAAAGCGCTCAGACAGGGCCTAGCCAATCCGAATATGAATTACTCTGCAAATGAAATTTATGAGTTTATTTTTCAACCTGGGTTTTCGACCCGTGAGACAGTCACCGAAGTGTCTGGCCGTGGTGTTGGGTTAGATGTTGTCCTTGAAGCCATTGAGCAGCTGTCAGGCCAGGTAGAAATTCAAACCACGAAAAATATGGGGACCACTTTTTTGATTTCATTGCCGACGTCGGTCGAAATCATTGATGGCCTGGTGATTCGCGTCGGCAAAAACCAGTATATTGTGCCCCTTCAAGATGTCGTGGAGCTGATTAATCTCAACGAGATTCAGATGGAACGTCTCGGAACGGATTCATATGCAATTCGACTCCGTGAGCACTTGGTGCCGGTGGAAAGTTTAGCTGATTATATGGGAACGGATGACGGTGATTCAGGCCCGAGGATTGGTCATCCCGTTGCGATTGTTATCAGACTCCGAGATCGCAATCTTCTCGCACTCAAGGTTGATCAAGTCGTGACTCAGCAAAACATTGTGGTCCGTCCATTGAACGATCAGCTCGCCGTGATTCCTGGATTTAATGGTGCGACAATATTAGGAAACGGTGAACCCGGCATGATTCTGAATATGTCCTACTTCGCCGATTGTTATTTGAGTTGGATTTCGCGCTCGAGGAAGGTGTTATGACGTCAATGAAAATGAATGAAAGCGGTGAATTGGATGAATCGCGATACCTTTTGTTTACATTAGACGGTAACCATTATGGTACACCCCTATTGGGCGTGCGCGAAGTGATTGAACCGCAAGAAGCCAAAACTGTTCCGAACACTGTTCCGTTTTTCAAAGGATTGATCAATATCCGTGGACAAATTGTCGGTCTCGTCGATCTTCGCCTGCGCTTTGGTTATGCAGTTGGCGAATCTCCGAGCCAGGCATATTTGGTGTTTGAAACAGAGAGCGGACCAGTCGCCGCCATTGTTGACAAGGTTG
>JAYVXN010000486.1:0-10578 GCA_043785085.1 Bdellovibrionales bacterium
GGAACTTCGTCTAGGAGGCTCTGTGTTCAAATTCATTTTCATACTGGCTTTGGTTGTGCCGCAGTCATTTGCTTGGGCGGATGATGATTTTATCGCTGACGACTCTGTCGCCAACGGCAGTAGCAGCTGCCCTGGTGTGATTTGGAATGATGGCACTTGCAATCCAGTGAGTGTCCGAAGTCTCAGTCCTGACAAGATCGCGGAAGTTGATGCAGCCGCACTCGCCGTCAGTAATGCGGCCCCTAACGAGATTGCACAAACTTCTGACTCAAGGCAAAAGTTTGCCGAGAATAGCTGTTACTATCAGGTTTTTTGCGAGTATGGCACTTCGACGACGTTGAAGTTGGACGAGCGCTTAGGCGATAAAATGGTGGAAGCCCCTGGAATGTTTTATATTAACAAGGCTCCCGTCACTCGTGTCATTAAGATGACTCAATAACTTATGATTTTTTTCTCGCCGCCGGTGACTCTTCACCTCCATTTATGAATAATGGCGAGGTCTCGTATGATTAAAAATCGACTAAAGTTTCCCAAAGAACCCGACCACCTCAGTCTAGCAATTGCGTACTAACAAATTGAAATTGTGCCCTAAACTCTGACAAACGATTGGTGAGGCGGTAAAACACCGTAACCTCAGTACGAACCCCGGGCTGGCAGGCAAAAAACAAGCTCCCTCCGGACCTTGAGATCATCGCCAAGCCAACGCCTGCGCCTCCTGTCGTCACGCGATTTCCTAGATTTTGCATACCGCTATACCCTTTGGCAATATGGCGCAAGACTTTCGCCCTATTCAAACTTCCCATGTGATCAATTACTGTCACTGCGAGATATTGATCTGAAATGCCGTAAAACACTTCAATGGCCGACTTAGGATCCAAGGCGACATCAGAGCTTGCAAAACTCAATAAATCGATTGGCCTTCCCAAATGTTCAGCTTTGGCGTCATACAAAGCGTTCGTCAAAAGCTCATCAACTGCTGTTGCCGTATAGTTTGCCATGAGATCCTCACAGCCGACGTCTTTGAGGTGATGAGAGACGACATCAACAGTTGAATGCCTTTGATTCGTGTTTTCTAACTTGATCTGAGTCGCATTCAAGTCTGGCAAAAGTGTATGGACGCCAGCAAATTTATTTTTGATGGTCGCATCAACAATCCGTGAATAAATTGCGGCTCCTTGGTTAAGATCATCAAATCTGCGAATAACCACATGGCCGACCGCAGGCGACAAAAACACAGCATCTAAATTCGTTAACTCCTTGGGATTAACTAAGGCATGCACAAAGTTTTTTTGAATTTTATTTTCCAATGAAGTTTCAAAATCTTTAAGGTTACCATCAGGCCTAATATCGGCAAAAACTGCCACAATTCTAGAATCTACTTTCGAAATAGCTTCGTGATCCAAGATCTGAACCCAATCAAATTTTAAGTTCAGATTCTTTGCAACCTGAGAGACGAAGGCTTTGTCATCCGGATTTTGAGAAATAAGCAAGACTGTTTTTTGCATAAATACTCTCTTTAAAGTTCAAGAAATGAAAAATATTCTTCCAGAACCGTGTCCAATTCAGTCTGCTGGGAACACACTGGACATGAAACTCTGCTATTGCTCACGCTGTCAATTGTCAGCCCTTCCAATTCAAAATTTTTTAAAATCATCTTAGAACAATGAGTGCAAAAATATGGAACGGCAAGATTTCGAATTTCAGTCTTCAGTATGAAGTCGAATATAAAATTGGCCTGATCTACCATAGCTGGCTGAAGATTTGAAAATTCAATTTTCACCCCCTCACATCTGAGTTTGTGAAAATAATTTCGCCAATTTAAAATTCCAAGCGAATTGATCCGTGTGACGGCATGAACATCAACTCTTAGTTCCTTAAAAGAAAATCCAAGTGCTATTTCAAAATCACTCGTTTGATCAACCACTCCTTCAAAGATCGCAGTCACTGTCGATCCGGTTTGATTTTTTTTTATGGTTAACAAACCTCTCCTCCTGATTTCTGAATTAAGGTATCCTGACTTTATTCTTCTGTCGAATGGCCAACTCACAATTTTTGCTAAATCAGAAGTTGATTTAATAACCACCTAGACATTCGTCTCTCTGCATTCAAGACGGCCTGCCCGTTTAAGGAAACCACTCGCCAATCAAGCTCCAATTCACTTACAATTTTTTAAATTAAACCAGTTTTTATACCTTAAGTAAAGATGGGCGAAGTCTCACCCAGGAATTCTGGCCCTTTTAAATCGTCCGGTAAGACGAAAATCCAAGATTTTTTACCGTCTGATCGAGATCTCGATGAGAAGTTCGATCGACCCCAAATTCGACCTCAACTTTCAGTGCACTTCACGTAGACTTCCAGGTTGCCGCGCTTTTGAATCGGGTTCCTGCGCTTTCGTTGCTAGGACCTGCTTGCCAATCAAACTTTCCAATTTGATTGGCTGAACATGCTGGCCGTCGCGAGTTCCGCCTGAAAGGCTGAGTGCCACTTGTTCACCATCAAGGAGTCCAGAAATAATAGTTGCCATGCGGCCGTCATCCTTGCCAATGTGAACAGGCTTAAATCGAACCATATTTTGACCATCCACGACGGCGACCGAAGTTTTTTCTCCCTTTGTAATTAATGCTTCTATTGGTACCTGCAGACGGCTTTCTGATTTCAATTTGATCTGCACCTGGACAAAACTACCGGATATAATTTGTCCTTGGGAATTGTCTATATCAATTTCAAGGCAAAGGGTCTTGGTCTTGGCTTCAAGTTCGCCACTCAATCGAGTTACTGACGCCATAATTTCGATTTCGGGGCGCTCGCGAATTGTGATCTTTGCAGGAATGCCGGGTCGAATGCCATTGGCATCTTTTTGATCAACATAAACTAAAATTCGCAGTTGATCAAGTTTGGAGATCGTCGCAACTGGAAGTGAGCCCGCGGTATTCTGCAGAAGCGCACCTGGGTCGGCAAAGCGGTTGACAACTGTGCCTGAAAACGGAGCTCGAATTTTTTGATATCGAATTTGCTCAGCAATAGAAGCAGCTTCAAATTGAACTTGATTTGCATCTGCATTGGCTTGGTCTACGATCTGCTGGGCGACCAAATGTTTTCGACTTAATATGTTCATTCGACGAGCAATTAATTTTTTATTCTTTAAGTCAAAAAGTACCTTTTGATATTGTTTTTCAATTTCAGGAGAGTCAACCGATGCAATGACCTGGTTTTTCGAGACTCTATCGCCTGTTTCAACAAGTATGTCTTTGAGATACCCATTGATCTTTGAGTAAAGCGTCACTGTGGCAAATGGATGGACCTCACCGATCAATTCAAGGTTGGTTTCCGCTGGTGAATGTGAAACCTCTACCACTCTTACATGAGGGCCAGCGAGTAGATCTGCCTCCAGAGTGTTTGACATTTTTTGAATGTGCTCAATCTTTTCACTGTGAAGTTTGAAAATGAGTGCGATCGCCCCAAGAGTTAGAATTGCGCCACCCATCAACACCTGTGGAGAAAATCTTCGGAGATTCTTAATTTTGGACATACTCACGTCCTCCTTCTGATTATTGAAAGCAATAATTAATCCAAGCAAACTCAAACAGCAGGCCAAAAGCGGCCAATCCTTTCCTTCTCTGTACTGGAAGAAAAAGGCACTCATTGGAGGCGCTGCGACTTGGGCAAAACTGTTTATTGTTTGATAAAATCCCATTCCAAAACCTTGGTTCTCCTTTTTGAAACTTTTACTGACAGCCCCCATTAGAGAAGTCCTCAAGATTCCGTTACCCACAGCGATCAGCGGGGCGACAGCGAAAAACCAGGCCACTTCGGATATTTCGTTAATAAAAAAATATCCGATGATAGAGGATGAAAATCCAATGATGATTAGTTTCCTCTCCGATTCATACTTACGCATCAGCTTCGGTAAAAAAAGTTGAATAGCCATTGAAACTATCCCGACATAGGTCACGAGGTACGAGCCTTCTTTTGATGTAAATGGGACTCCATTCCAAGTAAATTTCTTTTGGTAAAATAAGAGGACGATCGAATAATATGAAAAAAAACTCAGCCAGAAAAATGCGGCTGAAACAAGAAGGACTATAGTTTTACGATTGCCACCCAGTTCACGCATGTTATCGAGAAATGAATTCTGCTTCCCTTCTTTTGAAGTTATCTCTTGTGTATTTTTTCGTGGATTCAAGAAAATCAGACTGATAATGATGCTGAGACCAGAAGATCCAGCAGCTGCATAAAGTGGCCCTTGATAGCCCGACTTTATCAAAAGCGCTACAATCGCTGGACCAATAACAAAAGTGAAGGCCTGAGCCAAAACAATCTTGCTAAATGCCTCGGTTCTTTCGTGAGGCTTTGTAACATCAGACACAGTCGCTAGCGCAATGACACTGCTTCCTCCAGAAAGACCGCATAAAACACGACCGATCAATAATATCCAAATGCCTGACGCACTCACCATTGTGAGCATCCCCAAAAGGGATCCACATTGTCCCAAAATTAACATTGGCTTTCGCCCTTTGCGATCCGAAAGTTTTCCGAATAGAGGCGAGCAAATTGCCTGAAAAAATGCAGCCAACGAAATTATCACACCAATCAGTGCCGGACTTGCGCCAAATTTTTGTGCATAAAACGGTAAGATAGGGTAAAGAATACTGAGGGCAAGTCCATCAACAAAAACAATCGCGACCAACGGCGCGATTCTCCTTAATAATGGCAGGTCAAAGAAATCCAGCTCTGTTTTTCCATCCCCTTCGTGCATGCGATTACCTCGAATGCTCTTCGGTGCAAAAAACCTGAGACTTTAACTATCCTTAGCATGTGCAGCGATTCTGAATAAGACAGTTGGATTCCGATCGAAAGTTGGTCGCCAGATGGCGAAAATCGTCGGACCAAATGATCGCGTCACGCCAATTTTTTTTGATCATCCGGCGCTTTGCGACGAAGTTTGAGTCTTGAATGATTGAGTTTTGAGCCCCGTAAAAGAACGTATCAGATGGAGTCGTTTGCATTTTGATAGGCTGATTCTTCATTTTTCAATCGTTGATCAAGAAGGTGCTGTGTGGGCATGGATTTGCGAAGTATGGCGTATGCAAGTGGTATGATGAACAAAGTTACCAATGTCGCAAAAAGAAGACCTCCTATTACAGCACGACCGAGAGGTGCATTCTGTTCGCCACCCTCACCTAGTCCTAGTGCCGCTGGCAGCATTCCGAGACCCATAGCAAGCGCTGTCATTAAAACAGGTCTCAAACGGGTGCGTCCCGCCGTCAGGGCAGCCTCCAAGGCGGTAAAACCTTTTTCAACACGAATTTCATTGGCAAATGTCACCACTAAGATCGAATTGGAGGCCGCGATCCCGATTGTCATAATAGTTCCCATCAAAGACTCGACATTTATAGTTGTGCCGGTAAGAAACAGCATCCACGACACTCCAACAAGGGCACCGGGCACCGCAATCATGACGATTAATGGATCAATCCAAGATTGAAATAGAATGACCATGAGAAGATAGACCAACGCCATTGCTAAAATTAGTCCAAAACCCATTTTTGTAAATGAATCCTTCATCATTTGACCCTGTCCACGTACGGAAATTTTGGCACCGGCGGGTAAGTCGCCTAGTGATTTAACTTTCTCATCAATTTCTGAAACAACAGAGCCGAGATCTCGGCCCTCAATATCACCGGTCAAATTGAGAACTCGCTTTATATTACTATGACTAATTCCATACAATGAAGTGCCATGATTTAAAGTGGCAATATTACCGAGTCGTTGGGGTTGGGGACTTGCTTTAGCCGTTGATACATCGGAAAACATTGGTTTGACTCCTGATAATGGTGTCGCAAGTAAATCATCAATACTTGCGAGACTTCGCTTAGCAACCTGAACGCTGACGAAATAGTTGATATTGTTTTGGGGATTTAAATAAAAAGAGGGCGCGAACATGATGCTTGAAGCAGTAGAAATCAAAAGATTGTTTGCAATGTCGCGTTGGCTTAAACCTAAGCGGGAGGCCTGAATACGATCGATATTTAATTCAAGGGTGGGGTAATCAAAAACCTGTTTAAGATTGACGTCAACCAGGCCCGCAATATGCGATAGCTTTTCTTGGAGGAGTTGTGCATAGTTAAAACTTTTATTAATATCATTTCCTTCTATTTGAATATCAATGGGCGCAGTTAAACCGAAATTCAAAACCTGATTAACAATATCGGCGGGCTGAAAGTATACCAAACAATTGGGTAGAGTTTTTCCTAAACGTTCTCGAATTTGTTTTCGGTACTCACTGGTTGGCTGATGCCCCTTGTTCAGGGCAATGAGGATTTCTGCATCCATGCCACCGACATTGTCAGTTGCAACAAATGCTAAGTTGAACGACAGCGGCATGCCCACCATTGAATTAATTGTCGCAATCTCCCCTTTCGGAATTATTTCTTTGATTTCCTTTTCTGCTTCAGCAACGAACTCTTCGGTCCTTTCGATTCGCGTACCAGACGGTGCTCGCAGATGAAGCTTCATCAGTCCCGCGTCAATTTGGGGAAAAAAATCACTCCCCGTGATAAATGGAAGAATGGATGAAATTGCAAAGAAGACCAGGGTAAGAAAAATAGTTGTTTTTCTTTGCTGCATCAGAACACCTAATAATTTATCGTATTGGCCCTGAACTCGATTGAATATGGAACCCTCTTTAGCGGAATGATGCTGAACTTTTTCATTTTTCATTAGTAGATAAGCTAAGAGAGGTACGAGGCTACGCGAAAGAACATACGATGCTAGCATTGCAAAAATCACAGCTAGAGCCATTGGTTCAAACAAATATTTAGCCGGACCAGTCAAAAAGACTACCGGAAAAAACACCACACAGATAGACAGCGTGGCCATGATTGCCGGCAACGCAATTTGCTCGGCGCCGAGGAGGATGGACATGGTTAACGGTCGGCCTAAAAGGCGATTGCGATGTATATTTTCAATTTCAACTGTTGCGTCATCGACCAGCATCCCAATCGCCAGTGAAAGGCCTCCAAGGGTCATGAGGTTGATGCTATGTCCAGTGAATCTGAGACCTATGATGGATGTTAAAATCGCCAATGGAATTGAGGTGCAAACAATTAACACAGAACGCCAGCTTCGTAGAAACAAAAAAATCAGAATTGAAACAAGAACACTGGCAATCAAGGCTTCATGTAGGACGCTGAAAATCGAATCTTTTACAAACACAGATTGATCGAAGGCCAAATCCAAACTTACTCCTTCAGGGGTGATGCTCTTCAAGGAAGGAAGAAGTTTCTTTACGGCGTTGATTATCGTTAACGTAGATGCGTCTGCCTTCTTTAAAAGATATAAAAAGGTAGAGTGGTGGCCATTGATTCTAACGATATGGGTCTGAATGGCAAAGCCATCCGCTGCGCGCCCAATGTCTCCGATGGTTGTCTGCACGTTGCCGAGAACTTTAATAGGAATGTTATTAAACTGATCGACTGTCTTGGGTGAGGAGTTGAGAGAAATATTATAATCCATGTTGCCAATTCGTGCGGATCCAGCTGGTAGGACCAAATTTGAAGCTTGCAGAGCATTGACAACGTCTGAAGGAGCAAGTCCTTTGGACAGTAAAATTTGCGGATCGACATCGATATTGATTTGTCGGGACTTACCTCCATATGGCAGTGGAATCGAAAGGCCAGGAATGGTAAATAAATTGACACGAAGAACATTGGTTCCGAAATCAACGAGTTTTTCTTCAGGTAAAGTCTGGCTACCAACAGTCATTTGCGCGATAGGCAGACTGGACGCATCGTATTGAATAATTGTTGGAGGAGTCATTCCGGGTGGTAAGTTTCTTAGAACGGTGGAGCCCACTGAAGTCATCTGCGCAATCGCTGAGGAGACATCTGCTCCCGGCTGAAGATACACGCGTAATAGCCCACATTGGAACATAGACTGAGATTCAATACGTTCAATTCCATTCACCGATGTTGAAAATGCACGTTCAGTAGGGAAGACAACCCTTCGTTCCATATCCTCTGCCGAAAGGCCATACAACTGCCATATGACTCCAACCACGGGAATGTCGATGGAAGGAAATATGTCTATTTGCATTGCCAGAATCGAAATAACACCCAGAATGCCAATCATAATAACGCTCACCGCGATCGTATAAGGCCGCCTAAGTGCAAATCGAACTATCCACATCGTAATTTCCTAAATAACGTTAGAAGTATGACCTCAAAGACATTCATGTTCGCATTCAAGTCGGCTAAGACATTGACAAACTAAAGAAAAATTCAGTGCGTCGATGGCGTTGAGCGCTAAACTAGACTAATTGCAGCAGATTCATGCTGATAGTCTAGTACGAAAAAATCTGATCCTTGATCGGTCAAATCAAGGGATCATCTCAATTGGATACGTCTATGTTTGGACGTACGATTTATCCGACGGCGCCTCCATAAATGGAATTGATGCTCAACTTTAATCCTGCTTCTTCCGAAGGATAGATCTAAGACTAGAACTCCACTACATTTCATGGAGAAGCACAATGACCGTCATCGTAATAACCACATTTATCGCAGCATTGATCACAGGAGGCATGGGTTACGGATTTTCGTCAATTACGGCTCCAATCGGCTTGCTCTTCTTAAGTAACCGAATCTTGAATCCCGCTCTTGTTCTTGTCGAACTCGGCGCAAATATCTATTCACTATTTCTGAATCGCAAGAGTGCGGTTCGTATATTCAAACGAGTATGGCCCATACTCATTGGATTAGTACCATCGATTGTTCTGGGAAGTTTTTTATTGCAAATCGTAGATTCAAACGCCATCAAAATCGTTACATACTGCGCTTTAGCTCCACTGATTTTGATTCAAAGCTTTGGACTAAGGCGGCCTCATGCTCTCAACCTCACTTTCGGCGTTATCGTCGGGAGCATACTCGGCACGCTGTATTCAACTACGACGATTTCAGGACCTCCTCTTGCTTTTACTCTCAATAACCAAGGTTACGAGAAAGATGATTTTAGGGCAGCTTTGGCGGTCGTCAGATCTGTTGAATCGGTTTGCACTGCAATAGCTTATCTCTATCTTGGTATCTTCGACATGAAAAATCTAGAATTGTTCGGATGGATAGCTCCTGGAGTCCTTGTTGCCATGCCACTTGGATCAGTGGTGTTTAGCAAACTGAATCCATTCATTTTTCGACGCGTCTGCATCAGTTTTAACGTTTGGCTCGTTGGCTTTGGTCTATCCCGTGTCCTCATGGGCGCTCATTTAGTATCGCCGATGATGAGTTATGTGATCATGGCCACGATGATTATCATTGATGCATTCGCACTCACCAAGTTTTTTCAAAAGTCATCGCCATGCGTAGTTTCTCAAACTTCCGCTCAGGCAGCCGAAAAACCGGATTTCACTAAGAGTGCTTAGATTTATCTCCATTTGAAAATCACGCCTCGCTCTTGAAGACGGTGCTTTATGAGTCGAACAGCTTCATTTTCATTTTCTGCGCTCGTCTTGAAGTCGATTCTAAGATCGCTCGGCACCGATTCGCCTATCCAAATTGTTTCAATTCTATCGCGATCCAAAGTTGCCTTCAAAATTTCTAAATTGTCTTGCGTCAGCTCTCCGACAGTCGCCACGACAATTATGCCAGCATCGATGAGAACATTGACTTGCTCCCCGAATCTACGCAGAGCTTCATCAAAACCCCCTTCTTTCATTCTGATGTCAGCACTCATGCCGTAGAGCGAATTACCCACACCAAAAAAATAGGCGATTCGGCCGGACTCAAAGAGATCCTTCTCGAGTTTTTTGGCAATCCCTTTTCTTTCTACATTTTTTGCACTCGTCACTAAAATAAGGGCCGCTTTCTGACTATAGCGTTCTGCGCGCTGTTCAGGCGAGATCATACTCAAATCCCACCTAGTGTTCCTCAACATAACACTATCGCGCAGGCTTGATTGATAGTCCTCCACTACGTTTCTGATCAACCCACCGCCGCAGATATCAAAGTGATCGACAATCACGAACCTTCCCATACCAGCGATTTCCGTGGATGGGTCAACGGCAATCGGATGAGCAAGGCTGAGCACGCAATCTGCCATTGAATTTGTTTCAATAATCTCAGATTTTTCATTCGTTGATAGATTTGATGTATTCATGACTCGCACGATGTCGGCCAAGCGAGCCTCTACTTTCGTAGTCCCCACTTTGAGTGTGTAACCTTTTCGTTTCACCATCGGCTCTTTACCGAGCCAAAAGAGATTCACCCTCAACTGCGTTCCGACAATGGGCTTGGCCTCACCTTGTATGGTTGCGACTTCACCCCGACTCACATATATCTGATCCTTCAATGTGAACCCTGCCGATGTCTTGGCGACTGCCTCAGTTCTAGCCGCAGCGTTAAACACTTCAATCGAATTGACGACACTCTTCTTACCGGAGGGAAAAAAAACGACTTCATCGCCAACTTTAAGTGTTCCACTTTCGATCGTTCCAGCAATTATTCGTCGGTCATCACCACCCTGAGTGAACTTGTAGACGTCTTGGACAGGCATACGGAATGGCTTCTTTGACGGTGCTTCTTCGCT
>JAYVXN010000487.1:0-10573 GCA_043785085.1 Bdellovibrionales bacterium
AAAAATCACCGCTGGTATTCTTCCATTCCAAAATTTTTGAAGGCTCCATTTGAGAGAATTTGGCCTGAGACCATCAGCGAAGAACAACTCGTTGACGAGATGAACGAGAAACTGAGTTTTCTTGGAATGCCGAATATTTGGACCATGCCAATTAAAAACAGAATCGACATGCTCTCCACCGGCATCAGAAGTCCCATTGGTGTAAAAATATTTGGACCTGACCTTAAAGTGATTCAAACGGTCGGCGAAAATATCGAGAGAGAATTAAGGGATCTTGCCGGAACAAGAACCGTCGTGGCCGAGCGGATCGCTGGCGGCTACTTTCTGGACATAGATTTCGACCGAGAAAAACTTAAAACCTTTGGGCTCTCATTGAAAGACGCTCAAGACCAAGCCATGACTTCAGTTGGAGGAGAAAACGTATCGCAGCTTATTGCAGATCGAGAGCGCTATCCCATTCAGGTTCGCTTGGCCCCTTCCTTCCGACAAGATGAGAGTGCAATTAAGCGAGTGCTAATTACGACTCCAACGGGCGCACAAATACCTCTCAGTGAAATCGCTAATGTTCACTTCAAAAATGGGCCCTCGATGATACGCGATGAAAACGCGCAGCTCGTCGGTTACGTCTATGTCGATATTGACCCTGCCAAAGTAGATGTAGGCACCTACGTTGACCACGCAAAGGCGCTGATCGAAAAGAAAGTCTCTGTGCCAACGGGCTACGTTATTTCTTGGAGCGGCCAATTTGAAAATATGGAGCGAGTGAAAGAGCGATTGAAATACGTAATTCCGATTACGCTTCTTCTGATTGTTTTTCTGCTCTACTTCAACACTAAGTCTGTAGTGAAAACGGGAATTGTGCTTCTCGCGGTTCCATTCTCACTCATCGGTGCCGTGTGGCTCCTGGTATTCCTCGGGTACAATCTCTCGATTGCAGCCTGGGTGGGTATGATTGCGCTCCTTGGCCTGGACGCGGAGACAGGTGTGTTCATGCTCATGTACCTTGACCTCGCATTTAACGATCACGTCGCTCAAGGCCGAATGAATTCTCGCACTGATCTAAAAGCCGCTGTCGTTGAAGGGGCTGTCCACCGCGTTCGCCCTAAACTAATGACAGTGGCGGCACTCTTTATGGGGCTCATTCCTATCATGTGGTCGATTGGTGCAGGAGCAGACGTGATGAAGAGGATTGCCGCACCAATGATCGGAGGGCTCCTGTCCTCTTTTCTTCTTGAGCTACTGATCTATCCAGTCGTGTTTTATCTTTGGAAAGAAAAAATGCATTTTCACCTCAAAACCACAAAGTCGGAGTAGGAACGCCTCTTACGAGGTCCCAGAACGCCAGTTATCCACGAAATCTCTGTGGGTATACTAAATATACCTAAAAATCAAGTGGATTGTCTCAAATTGGGGCGGAACTGGCATCAGATCGAATAGGTTTTGACTAATCTCAAACTCGTTTCTACGTCTATTCGCTATTACCAATGCGCGCCGCCTTAAAGCGCCTTCCATTTGCAGTGCCTATGGACTGACGCAACCGTTTTCAATGGCTTTATCTAAACAGTAAAAAATAAGTTTCTTTTTTAGAACATAATCCGGACAATACCTCACTATTGTTTACATATTGATTTTGTTACGTTGCGCTCATGACGGCACAATCAGTGTCGCGAAATCAATACGGTGTTAGAAGAATGCGACAAACTTCAGAACCAAAATCTGCTAGTCTTTTCTGCCCTTTATAATTTATCTTCAAAGCATGTCACAATTCACAAGTCTCAATCGTATTCAGCCGTAAGGAGCAAGATCAGTGCTCAATGAGAAATCAGACGAGGAGCTTATGCTGGCCTATCAGTTAGGGGATGAAATCGCCTTTCGTATTCTCTACGAACGCCATTCTGGACGGGTTATGGGTTTTCTGCGCGCCAAAATTCGCGACGAGACCAAAGCCCGCGATATTTTCCAGGCCACTTTTTTGAAACTCCATAAAAGTCGCACACGCTACAACTCGGCCTATCCCTTTGCACCCTGGCTCTTCATGATTTGCAAAAATGAACTGCTCGATTTTTTGAAAAAAGAAAAAAGATCAGTCGAAGATTCAGCTGCGGAAGTCGCACCAGCCAGGCTGGAAACGTTAGCACCGGCGCTTGACTTGACTCAACTCAATACCAGCCAACGGCAAGCAGTTGAAATGCGCTTTAATGAAGGCTCGACATTTGCGGAAATCGCAAAGGCTCTGAAAACTTCTCAGAGCAATGCGCGGCAGATTGTCAGCCGGGCGGTTCGCGTTTTACGGAGTTATTATGGAAAGAAATGAACGTCTCTCTTTGGAAAACGAGTTGGGTGAGTTTCTGGCTATGAAACCCGCATCGGTACCAGAAATGACGTCTGAGCAGATTCTCAACAAAGTAAAACTCGACCTTCACCCCCCTGCGATCCAGGTCTTTCTCAGAGTTTTATTCATCCAAGTCCTGGTTGGCTTGATCACGCTCCTGTTTTGCCCACAGTTTGGTATCTCACTAACCTCAAGCCGCGGCATAATGCCCTCCCTCATGACCTACGGCGAAGGTGTTTGTATGTTTGGCTGCGGTGCCTTCTTTACGGCTCTGAGTTTATTTGCAGCGAGCTTTGCTTTGCAACCGGAAGAGGTGCGCACCTTTAAGCATCACGAAGTATTGCAATTGTTCAGTCTCAGCACACTCTCGCTTGGCGCCTTCATTTGTGTGGGCGGCGAGGTCGTCTTAACTCTTGGTTTAATTTGGTTGCTGGGTGCCGTCTTCGGCGGAGCGCTCACCCTCGAAACTGGCTGGGCGTTACGACAAAGACTTGTGCGAAGGGTGAAAATTTGAAAACTTTTGCGATTTTGATTTTGTTCCTATGAAACGTAGCGGCCCAAGCGCATCCCGTTGCGTACCAAAATGCCATCGGTGTGATGACCTGGACAATGTGTGCTGCACGATTTTGAAAAGATCTATTTCGATATTTTTTTTACAGCGCTGACCAAGATTTCAACACGTGAAGGAATTAAAGATGAGAACCAACAAATATCCTCCTGAAGGCATTACTCTTGAGATGATGGTCACTGCACTTGTTGAAAATTATGGCTGGGAGCGCTTGGGTGAGAAAATTAACATTCGCTGTTTCACGCAAAATCCTTCTATTAGATCGAGTCTGACATTTTTAAGAAAGACTCCGTGGGCAAGGACAAAAGTTGAACAACTTTATAATTGGCGAGCAGAAACGAAATGGGATCCTCGCGACAACGACAAGTAAGCACCTCCGGCGAGCTTGTACGGCCTTTACAATTCTAAGATTCATTTTATTCAAAAACCTTATACCGCTTGATTGGCCCATCAAGAAAACCACACGACGCTGGTTGAGCTGACACATTGCCATGGTTTTCACAAAAACATGCAAAGACTGAAGCCTTGGTAAAGGTCACTGTGAAATTCCCGGAACTGATGTTGGACTTGGAATAGCGTCACGTGGTGCACCCGCAGCAAGCCAGCGCAACAGCAAACCGCGCTGTTTTTCCGTCATCGTCCCACCTTTTGAATCCGGCATCACGCGCATTGAAACGGCACTTGAAATCGCGCTTTGATGGGCGAGGATATTTTCGTAAGTCTCCAGATTAATACGGGCGGCATTTATCGGCGAAGCATGACACGGAAAACACGAGGTCTGAATGGACGTCTGCAGAACATTTTGGAAATTGAGGTCACTGGCCGCAACCGGACTGCCTAATGTGGTCGGCTGACCACTCGTTTTATCTGTTGAATAGTTGCAAGCAACGAGGAGAAAACTCGTCGCTAGGCAACTCCCTAATTTAATTTTGCTTGGCATTTTCTTAGCCTTTCTTTTTCAACGAGTGGCCTCGTTGATTAAGAATGACTGTGACAGAAAAAAAGGACGCCGTCGGCTAAGGACAATTAAGAAAAATGGTATGATTTGATATTAAGCTGCGACCCTTAGACAATCTTGCAAGCATCCGCAAAATCTAAACGAGGCAAACGCGGCATGAGTTTGGCTGCCCCCATTTCATTAAGTCATACAGCTCACGCAGAATTTGCTCATCGACCGCTTTTGCCAGAAAGGAATTGAAAGTTCGAGCCTCTGAAAACAATCTTTGCGCGGCATCTTTAGAAATTGCAGACATAGCTAAGTTCTCCCATTCTGGCGGAAGTGTAGCTCGAATTGTCAGCAGAAGGAAGAAAGAGCGTGATTTTAACCGCAGCGCGAAAATCACGTCCAAACATTACTTATTTGATCATTTCCCTAAAACATTCATTGCTTAAAAAATGCTGATCTTGGTACGCTCATTTGTGGCTGTAAACAACTGGGGAGCCCCTTAAAATTATGATTCAAAGAAACATCCGTTTGTGTTTTGCATTTTTGATTGTCACCTCCATTGTCATACTTTGCGTGGGCTCACCGTCCGCCAATGCTGAAAATGGCGTTTCCGATACTGAAATATTATTAGGAACCACCACGAATATCACCGGGACCAATCCCTCACGTGCTCTTCAAGCGCAAAAAGGGGCGAAACTCTACTTTGAAAAGATCAATAGGTCTGGAGGTATCAACGGCCGAAAAATTCGGGTTGAAGTCCTTGATGATGCGTACGATCCACGAAAAGCCGCTGAGGCAGCCAGCGTTTTGATTAATGAAAAAAAAGTTTTCGCAATCTTCCAACCCTACGGTACGGGTGCGGCAAAATCGGTCATGACGATTGCAGAACGGACGAATGTTCCCCTGCTCTTCCCCTTTACTGGCGCCAATTTTTTCGCCATTCCCGTCGTCCGAAACGTGTTTAACTTTCGCGCCCGCTACATGGTCGAGGCGGCCAGCATGGTGCAGTTCGGGCTTAAACATAATGTCAAAGATTTCAGTGCCGTCGTGCAAACTGGCGCGTCCGGTATCGATCAGATATCGGGTCTGCAACGCATGCTAGGTGAAAAAAGACTCAAGCTGCTTTCAGAAGTCGCCCTGCCGAACGATACAAAAAATTTCGATCCCTACATTGCAGAGTTGATGAAGAAAAAGCCAAAGGCCGTCGTTGTTGGGCTCTTGGGCCAAGATGGACCTGAATTCGTCAATCGCATGATTGAATTGGGTCATAAGCCGATGTTTCTTTGCTTTTCACCGTGCTTAACAGATGATTTTTTCGACATCTTAAAGTCCACATCAGGTTCAGTTTACATTTTTCAATCAACGCCAATTCTTGAGCAGACCTCGTTTCCGCTCGTCAGTGAGTACTTGCGCGAAACCAAAGCGGCTGGTGTCAAGGCCAGCGTTACTGGGATCGAAGGTTATTCTGCCGCAAAAATTACTGTTGAGGGCTTGCAAAGGTGCGGGAAAAATCTCACCCGGGCCGAACTCGTGCACAGCTTTGAATCAAGTTTCAAAGACTTTGATATTGGTGGCTTTAAGGTCAGCTTTTCGCCCACCGATCATCAGGGCCAACAAAAGACCTTTGTCTTTAAAGCCGAGGGTGGACATTTAAGCCAAGTCAGAGATTAGCAGGAGCCTGCTAGCCTCGCGATACTCAATCGGTTCGCTTATTTAAGGCAAACTCGCATAATTATGCAAAATTATGCAAAATTATGCAAAATGTCAGAAGCCCCGATTTTAAATCTATTGGAACAAAACATCCTCAGGCGATCCTGATTGCGCCGCATTAGTCACGCCGAATGATTGCGACTGGACCGTAAAGGTAGCACCATTTTCATCCGTACCTTGGCAATTCGCATTCGGATGCATTTGCACGAACGTCACCATAGCGTCGCGACAGTCATCTGAGCCACTTCGACAGATCATAATAAGGGCGCGGTAATCATCAGCGATCTCGGGCCGACAAGGCCCTCCCGGTTTCCCGTTGGTTGAGCCATAGTCTGTTCCCGATGCGACCGGTGGACCACCGGGCCGTACCACCAATGGTGCTGGCGCCGGAGGTGGCGGAGGAGGTGGCGCCGAGCCCCCCGAACTGCTATTACCTCCACAAGAGATCAAGCCAAATAAGACGATTAAAACCAAGCCAACTAATTTCATCTGATTCTCCACTCCACGAAAAAAATTCACCTTTGACAATAAACGCAGCAATCTAGGTGTTGCCGGTGAGCTTTAAACTCACGCGGACGCCGCTGTGGAAAACATATTGAAATATTCGTGCCAGTGCAGTGCTGGAAAATTCCAAAATGAGCCGGATCTTCGGCTCTTTTGTCTGACATCGATGATGTCTGCAAATCAAGAAAACATTGCTATAGCCGTTCAGTGGTTGATCCAGCAACCGGATTTCGTCACGGCAAATGGTATCTACCTTGGTCTATTGCCGACACCTCCGCCTGCGTCCGTGGATGTTGGCGGTGGCGGTGGCGGCTAAATCTAATGTCGGGTCATTTCTTAAGAATAAATAAATAAATAAGTTCCTAAAGCCCTACCCTGGAAGTGCCGATCATTTCAAAGCAATGAGAAACCGACACTTTTGAAAGGCGCAAGACCATGACCAAAGTCAACTTCCTGACGTTATCATTTCTCACCTTGATCACTTTAGCAGCGGCCGCTCAGAATCGCAACTCGGACAGCTCGGCATTACAAAATTTTGAACGAAAACTGAAAAGTTCCGCCTTTGATGATCTGGACAGTTTCACTGCCAATTTAGAGGGTTACTCTAAAGCCGCCAAAGACTATGTCAATGACTCACCAGGGTCGTACAAAGTTCTTAATCCGGCGGAACTTGAGAAAATAAAATACTCATCCCGGGTCAATATGCTTAAGGCTGTTATGAGCAAGGATTTTGCCAAACAGAATGATAGCCTGCGAGATGGTAAGGTGTTTGATGCAATTGACCGCTTTGACCTCTATACAAAAACCGCTAAGGAAGGTCTGGATAGTCAGCAACTTGGCCAGCTACTTCATAAAGCGCAAACAACCAGTGGCAATTTGCTCACGAAAGAAGCGCAGCTTTACAGCTTGAATCTTGAAAAAATCAAAAGTGGCCTCAAAAACGCAAAGCGGATTCTAGAGCTCGACCCCGATTCACTTTCGCGTGAAAAAGAAAACCTAACCAAAAATGTGAAAGATCCAGCGGTTTTAGTGAATCGCTATATTCGTGCCCATAACTTAGGGGTGCTCACGCAAACCGCGAAGCCTGACGAGAGTTACAAAGTTGAAACCCTCAAAGATATAAAGGGAAAGTTTTTTTGCCGCGTTCTTCAGGCAGGCCCATTTAATTTCACAGGAGAGGATTGTAAACGAAATGACCGTCAAGTCTCCATTCCGCCCGAATACTTGAATGTTAAACTGTTATCCAATGGTGTATCCAATGATGTATCCAATGAAACTCATACACCGAAATCAACCCGTTAGTCGCCGCTAATGACCACTGGTTCATTTAAATGAACCGGCTGAGAATTGGTCAGAAAATTTCGCAAATTATCACGCGGCTGAGTCAGCGCCGAGCGATTTAATTCTTCCTGAAAGCCTGAGTAGCACTGAAAACGCAACACGCTGTCAATCACCGCTAAGGCGCCACTCACATTATCATTCATACCAGTGAGTCCATTCGACGAGGTAAACACAAAGCCTGAATCAGGAACCTGATTCATTAAACTCTCACCAAACCAGTGTTCACTGAGACACGAATGAAAACCCATCAGCGGCGGACCACTGCCACGCCTTTGTAACGACGCCAGAAAATCATGCACACCAGGTTCCTGGGCTTGGTAGTAGCCGGCATAATCTGGGTGTCCTGTATCCAATAAAACCGGCAATTGAAAATCAGGACCGCCGCCATTTCGCGAGTGCCCGACATAGAGAATGACATCGTCAGTCTCCAAAGCCGTCATATAAGCGTCACGCGCCAAGCGGCTCTTTTCAATCTGAGTGTCGCGCCTCTCTACTGAATTTGTTTGATAATAAGGAGTCAGGGAAGCGTCCCCTGCATGCAACTGAATTTCCACGGTTCCATAGGGCCCCGTCACCGTTTTTTTATAAAATCCCGGCTGAACTTCTTTAAACCCGCAAACCTGCAGGCGCCCGTAACAGCGATCAGTAAGTGTCTGACGGAAGGCCCAATAAATACCATTATCCAAAGACGCATTGTATCCGAGATCATAAGACCCAAAACGATAGGGCTGCCCTTCCGAGACATCGGCATAACCGAAGCTGACCTGAATGCGAATGACGGTTTTGTCAGTGAGCATTTTATGATAAAAAGCTGAACATACCTCGGCTTCGGCGCGATCCGCCGCTGTCGCATTGGCGCATCCGACGCAAGTATCCGCGACATGACTGAGGCGAGACATCCCCGGCTGAATCCAATAGGTTTTCATGGATGCCCCGAGTTCTCGGACCACCCGATCAGAAGGATCTGAAAAAGCATGCCCCGGTAGCGATGCAAAAACCAGTGAAGTGCAGATGAAGGCTTGAAAAAATTGGATAAGGCGGCAGTTGAACATAGGCTCCACTTTACGGTAAATTCATAGCGGCAAAAGACGAGGAAAGCAAAAGAAAGCGACCGAGACTTCTTGAAGAGAGCAAAACTGCTCGCAACAGTCAATACTCTTAATTATCCCTCGAGACTTCATATAAATTAAATTTCATGAATTTTATCACCTGCCTCATTTTGCCGAACAACGGATTAAACGAAATCTGAAGCACGGTGCGATAGTCATTAGAAATCTACACATTTGCACTGTGCCGTAGATCGTGTCGTCGCCAGTGACAAGACGCATGCGACTTGAACTTTACAACGACAAAAGCTATGAAAAAACCAGACATGGAGAAAGAATATGAAAAAGCTCACCAGCCTCAATCCCTTTACCGGGCAAATCCTCGAAGAATTCAACCAGACGAGTGACGAAAAAATCGAGCAGGTGCTGATTTCTGCCGACCGGCGCTTTCAATTGCAGCGGCGCACGTCCATTAAGGACCGACAAATTCTCCTCGCCGCCGTGGCCGACAAATTGGATTTCTACAAAGCGGAGCTCGCCAAAACCGCCGTTGCCGAAATGGGAAAAACCATTGTCGCCGCTCGCGCCGAAGTTGAAAAATGTGCGTTCTCGACTCGGTACTTTGCCGAGCATCTAGCAGAAATACTCAAAGATTCATTTATTCAAACCGGCGCCAAACGACAGTTTATTCGCCCACTACCACTCGGTCCCATCTTGGCCGTCATGCCCTGGAACTTTCCATTTTGGCAAGTCATTCGTGCTGCGGTCCCGGCCATTGGCGCTGGCAATGTGCTCGTATTGAAGCATGCCGCAAATGTGTCCCGTTGCGCTCTCTGGCTTGAGCGCATTTTCAGCGAAGCCGGATTTGCGGAAGGAACTTTTCAAACTCTTTTGCTTGAATCAAATCGTGTCGCCCGGATCATCTCGGATCGGCGCATTCAGGGAGTCACTCTGACCGGAAGTGAGGCCGCGGGGCGCGCAGTTGCTAAAGTGGCTGGCGAATATTTAAAAAAAACCGTTCTTGAACTGGGCGGCTCTGATCCGTTTATTGTCATGCCAAGTGCGGATCTTGAGCAAACTGTGGCCAATGCGGTGACTGCCCGCATTCTCAACAATGGGCAAAGCTGTGTCGCGGCCAAACGCTTTATTGTTCATCAGGATATTCTCGATGCCTTTCTCATGCGCTTTCAAGAAAAAATGGCCGGCCTGGTTGTGGGCGATCCGATGAGTGAAAAGACCGATGTCGGTCCGCTCGTCCATCGTGAGGCGCTATTCACTCTCAAAGACCAAGTCAAGCGCAGTATCAATGAAGGGGCCAAACTCGTTTGCGGCAATCAGAGTGACGAAAGACAAAATCTCTATTCCCCTAGTATTTTACTGGCGCCGCCGTTTAAAGAAAAATACCCGTCCATTTTCCAAGAAGAATTTTTTGGCCCGTCGGCGATGGTCTATAGCGCGCAAAACCTCGAGCAGGCTTTTCAAATCGCCAATTCCTCACCTTTCGGGCTTGCCAGCAGCTTTTGGAGTCATGATCGGCAGGAACATGAAAAAGCCATCAATCAAATTGAAGCCGGACAAACTTTCATTAACATGATCGTTGCCTCAGAACCGCAGCTGCCTTTCGGCGGAGTCAAACACTCCGGCTACGGCCGCGAACTCGGAGTTTTAGGCGCCCATGAGTTCGTTAATATGAAATCCGTTTCTGTGGCTTTTGCTCCAACTTCTGCTCCGAGCAAAACCGAACGCCCGATCTTTGAGCAGTTGCAGGTGGAGTAATCCTATCGAAGAAAGCGTTCTAAAGCAGAGGCTTGACTGCCGCAATTTCGCGCTGGAATTTCACCTGGAATTTCACCTGGAATTTCACAGTGGCTGCGTCTCGTCTCTGCGATTAGTTTCGTATGAAGACCCACATCCGTGAGCCAATTCCTTAGAAGAAATGCGCCGACTTCGGTGGCGCTGTGAGGAATATAAACAAGCAGAATTTTAAAATCTTCTGGCGCAAACTGGCGGATGACGTCCCACTCTGTTAAATGATTCGAAATCGAATAGGTCGCATCTAGCAAAGCAACACCTTCAACGTTATTTAGAAACTCCGGATTTTGGGCGAGCAGGCGCGAAATCACTGA
>JAYVXN010000488.1:0-3266 GCA_043785085.1 Bdellovibrionales bacterium
AGGCGCTCTTTTGCCAGGTTTTGTGACAGAATTTGCCCTTTGTGAATGAGCAAAGTTGGGGTCCCTTCAAAAATCCGACTAAATGATTGATAACGGTAAGTTAAAAACGAAATCAGCGCACTTAAGGCCACCAAAACTGTGGCCAGCAAAAGACCGCCGATCAAAGAATTGTCGCCGCCATTCATGGAGTTCTGAACGGCATTACTGATCAGTAAAATCGCGACAAATTCGGTTGCGCCCATTTGTCCAAGCTGCCGTTTTCCTGAAAGGCGCAAGAGAACCAGCACCGCTAAAAAAACCACAACCGCTCGTAAGGCGAGATTTCCTGGAGCGACGTCAAAATGCCAAAGTTGTCCATTCATGGATCTCATCCTTGCTAATATTTGAAATGAGGCTAGCGTATTCTTGCTGAGAAATCCAGCAAACAGAGTAAAAGAGGGCTGGCTTTTAAACCAAGCCCCCTCCAACGTTCACCCGTCAAACCCTTGCCCACAGCGCTTTAGGCAAACGACATAGGTCTGGAAACTGGTCGTTCATCTCTCGATGAAAGACCGATTTTACCTACCGCCGACGCCTTTTTTTTCCTGATTCACTGCCTTTGACATCTAATTTGATAATGGGGCAAAAAACCTTCTTTTCTGCTACAGTACTGTGTTTGGCGGCGACTGCCATTTCGTGTACGCGGTTCACTTCGACGCCTTCCGCACAAACCGCCGACCAAGCTTCCAACTCGATCGGCTGCCCATCATTCAAAGATGATTTTTGGGATGCCGTCTACGCCCCACTTGTGAAAAATCAGGATTTGCCCAAAGAAATTGTTTTTCAGAATCGGCTCAACCAAGTTCTGTCGGAACGCTACAAACTCAAAGCTCAAGATCAGGAAGAAATCCTCAATCGAATCACCGAGCTCTATTCTGTCATTCGAGATTCTGGCCAGACACTCACCGCCAACGGCGAGCCGCGCGAAGTACTGGCCACGTTGACAGCATTGGAGCTCGGCGATCGCTCGAGCCCTGAAAAACTTCGCCTACAAATCGAACTCAAAAATAAATTTCAAAGCGTTCAAGATTATGCCCAGAGTCTGAGTCTTCCGTGTCAAACGCCCCCTCCCCCGAGTCCTTCACCATCCGTGAAGCCCACTCCGAGTGCGACGCCACTGCCGACTCCTGGGGAGACGCCCAGTCCTTCATCGACACCCCTTCCGAGCGCCACTATAGCGCCTTCACCTTCACCCACAACAAGCCCTTCGCCGCAAAATCTTTTGTCGTATTGGAAGGCCACTCTTCCTCCCGCAGCCTACGGCGCACGCAAGACGATTGCGGTCAGCTATCAATCCTGCCAAGCGACCGCCGTCACGCCGATGAACGCTCAGACTCCGGATGTGCAAGGAATCTCAGTGATCGGGACCTATCCCGACGGCATCGGCTCGGTGCGAGCGATCAGCAATCGTGCCGCCCTCATTGCCAGTAATTATTTTTTTCAAGGCTATCAAAATCCCGGAACCAGCTGCGTCGATGTGCGCCTCAATCCATTGATATACAGCTATGGCGGAAAGCCCTATACCGACAGTACAGCCGGCGCTAAACTCGATTTTTTTACCTCGGCCGGAACTGGAAATCCCCACACCCTCGGCGTCGACTGTTCAGGTTTCGTCTTCTCTGCTCTAGCAAGTGCGGGCCTGAAACTCACGCGGGCGGAACGATTGAAGGCGATTTCAGTTCAAGGTGTCTCATCGACTTTTCTACGTTATGCCGCTGCAAACGGACTCGATTGTCTGGCACCTGTGACCTTTCGCTCCACGCAATCGATGCAATCCGGAGATATCATGGCCATCTCAGGACATGTGGTGATTGTCGATGATGTCGGAGCTGATCCGTTCGGTTTAAGTCAAATCGCCAACGTCACGGCGTGCAGTTCACAAGTCAGTTATCAAAATTTCAATTTCACTATTTTGCAAAGTAGCCCCTCTAAAGGTGGCATGGGAATCAACCGCTACCGAGCTGTCGATTATCTTGGCGAGACGGCAGAAATTCGCATTCCCTTTGAAGACTTTGCGAAAAATGCCTGCCAAGCGAAATTTTCCGGAAGCCAAATCGCGCAAAGTTCGAACGGCTCTCTGCTCCGCCATCAGAGTAGCGACCCGCAATGTGTGGACAATGAAGTTAAATTGGTTAACGAAGAATGCCTCAGTGCGTGCCCGGCCAAATAAACACGGCTTCAAGAACGAAGGAACCAGATCCCGCGCCATTGTTGACTGGTCCCGGAGCATTATAGTCGCTGACATAAGTTGAGGCTCGACCGGCCGCCGTTTTAATTTCCACGTGACCACAGGTCAGTGGATCACGCCGCCTACTCTGTAGATAGGTCTGACGTGGGGGCATGGTCGAGCGGTAAACCAATATCGCACCTCTTGGAGCATCTTCGGGACGTTTTATTTTCGCCGAATATCTGGGATCGGTCATCATGTTAACAAAACCAAAAGGCGGCCTAGTCAGGGCGAGTTTGGCATCGATGGCGCACTCACCAGTGGGCCGCTCGCCGCCACCATATCCTGCGTATTTAATCGCCAACTTAATCTCACCCCAACACTGCCCACCATAATTCGATTTTCCTCGAGCGTTAGACACTGCCTTATTGATCATGCGATTCGTCGCCGGACTAAGACTATAGGTTTCGACCTCGGAATCACATGACCAAATATCGAGGTCCCGCCGGCAATCAGCATTCGCTGGTGCCGCTTCATGATGATCATTGCCGGTCGCTTGAATGCCGGGGGTGTCTGGGAGGAAATTTCCGCCTGATGCAGGCTGAATTCCAGTTCTCATTTCACGCGCAGTTAAGGGATAAGAAAACTGCAAAACGACAAATAACAAAATAAATGAGAGCCCTCTCGGTCCACAAACCCAATCAATCTCAGAACGCATCATTAAAGTTTAAGTGAACAGCGAAGATATTGTCAAGACGAGGAAACGTGAACCGCTCAATTCGCAGCGAGACTCCCAATTGAGAATGGGAAATGCTAAAAAACTAGGCTGACTGAGACAAAAGACGAGCCGCCTCCGTGGAGTGAGTTAAAATTGTTTATATTGATAGAATCAAGAAGTCGTGACGTCAACACGTCACGTTTACTTGCCCAAACGGCAAAAATAGGCCAAAGAAAATCACAATACGTTGAGCCTTGAGTACTTCAGCACGACTTTTTGCCTTTAAAGGCTGCGCGACTTATCACTTTCCTCAATACTCTATGACAGTTGGCTCTCGAAGAT
>JAYVXN010000489.1:0-3247 GCA_043785085.1 Bdellovibrionales bacterium
GCGTAGGAGGATCTATGAAGGTTTCACTTCGATACAAACTAGTTTTATTGATTTGTTCATGTGCGCTTTCAACTGCCTGCCAAATCGGCTTCAATCCTCCAGAAGAGAATGCTAGTTCAGCTTTGCAATCAGTAACACTCGGTACTTCCCCAGCTCCTACTCCGAGCGCCACACCCATACCAACTGCGACAGCCACTCCGACGCCAACACCAACACCTGCACCCTCTCCTCAGGCGATCATTCGCGTGGCACCCGGTCAGACATCAGATATCACCGATTCAAAGGGTCATGTGTGGAGTGCTGATTTCGGCGCGGACGGCGGAACGATGGCGATTGAGTCTGGGGGAATGAACCTTGCTTTGATTAAATCATTTCCAGTGACTGTCACTAACGGACAGATTCAAATTAAGTTTGCAATGGGTGCCGCGAACGTTGGAAAAATCGACGTCATCGAAATTTATTAACGGGTGGTTCGAGCTGGCGCCACCGAAAGCGCCCCAGTTCTTTGCACCTTCAATTGACACAAATCAATTTGCCTTACGCTCAGAGTGCGCCCGAGCCAACTGATATCCGAAGTGGTTGTCATCGGGCTAGTTTCAAGAGTAAACAATCCATTTGGTGAAATCGTCGTGGTGATCGAAGGTGCTGTTATCGGGCGATGGCTGTCACGAATTTTGCGCGCTTCGAGCAAGCAATTATTCAAATTGTCTCGCAACGTAGTCATCCAGCCCCTGTAGTAAACACCTTCGGCATCAGTTGCATTTTTCAACTGATCGAGACGAGCTGAGATTTTCTGGCGCGTTTGCGCTATTGCGTGCTCGTTGATCTCTCCGTAGGAGCACATCAGACTTTGCGCGTCTTCCACAGTCATTATGGAGAGGTCGGACTGATAGGCCTCGCCAGACGTCGTCATTTCTTCAACCAATCCCTGTGACTCGCATTGGCCTTGCGCCACCTGATCTTGCTCGACCGAACCTTTCTCGCGTACTAATTTTCGACCACTTATAGTGCGGGTCTCAGTTCGTCTTTGTTGTATCACAGTCCTCGTGCTAACTGTGCGAACCACTTTTGAATGATGGCCCAGGATCTCAGCTTGTGTTAAGCGCGATTGAATGATTTGGCAGTCATTGAGATTGCTACGACTGAGGCATACTTGATTGAGTTTTTTCTTTAGGTCGTCCCAATTTGCACGATTGAGTTTATCAATGGGTTCGGCCCGCAAACTGCAGTCAAGAGTGGTGTGATCGCTGAAAGGAACACAGATTTTTCCAAAAAGGGCATGGCACTGCACGAGGTTGTCGCCACCCGATGCACAAGCGACAGTCGGGCACTGATTGTTCACCACATTAAATTCAACAACGTCGCCGGCGCTGGTGCAGAATTTCTTCTCTACGTCGGCGGCGGCCATGGGTAACAGGTTTCGAACGAATTCTAATGACGCCGATTTTGTCTTTGGGCTTTGATAACGAAGGTGCATTCGCTCTTGTTGTTTTTCGAGATCCTTTAACGCGAGCCGCACGCCGGTGCCATAGAGGCTTCTGTCTTCAGCCGATAACTGCCGTAGTTGTTCGTAACTGCGCATTTCAATTACGGCATTTGCTGCGAATAGCCTCAAGGGGCTCATCAGTAAACAAATGGCAGTTATACAAGTCTTTACCATCAGCGAGAATCCTTTTCTTATTTATCCGGTTGTCTTTAGCTCGTGAGTGAAAGTGACGACCCGGTTGCGTCCGGTGTTTTTTGCCAAATACATCGCTTGGTCAGCGCATTCAAGAAGTGCCTGCGGATCACCCGCATGTCGGGAGCTGGAGGCGACGCCGATACTGACGGTAACCTTTAAATGACCAAATTCGCTGTCCAGGTGATTACTTTCAATTCTTTTGCGAAGGCGTTCGGCCACTTTTTGCGCCTCAAACAAGGCCGTGTCAGGCAATAATACCACAAATTCTTCGCCGCCGTAGCGCGCTGGCGTATCTGAAGTTCGAAAACTCGTGTTCATGATTCCGGCCACCTTCTTTAATACTTGGTCTCCGATCGCATGCCCAAAAGAATCATTGAATTTTTTAAAATGATCAATGTCCAGTAGGAGCAAACAGGACTCGCAATTGGCGCGGCGCACGCGTTTCATTTCATTCTCTAGCAAAACTTTGAAATGACGAGAGTTGGCTAGGCCGGTGAGGCCGTCACGAATTGATTTTTCGTAATAATTAAAAATGTCGGCTGCAAGGATCATTTGCATGCCGAGATTGGCGATGAGATCCATTTCCTCTTGCGATCGGACATGGGCCGCCTCTTGGTTGATGAGAGCAATCAGGCCGAGATTTTCGAGTGATTTGATCGTGACCAGCAAGTAATTCTCAACTGGCTTGCCGCTCTGTTGCTCTAGAAATGCTTCAAAAGCCGGGCATGCGCCTTTCTGGAAAAATGCGGGGGCCATGCCCTTGATCGTGGTCGCTAAAAAAAAATCAAATTCAGAAATCTCTACGAGAGAATTATGGGTGTGCGTGCCGCCGTTTCGGCGAGTCATCATCTGATGAACGGAAAATGGTTCTTGATCAAAAAACAAAGCCATCGATCCCGCAAATGAAAATGAACTTTCAAGCTTGAGTAGCACCAGATTGACCACTTGCTCAACGTTGGTCGAGAAGTGGATGGCTTGAGAAATATCGTAAAGAAGTGATAACGCCGAGAGTTTTTGATTTAGAGTTTCAATAAGTGACTTACTGGCTTTAAGCTCATGTGAGTACTTGACTGCGAGTTCTTCGACGACCGTCAGATTATTAATGAGCATGAGCCAGCGCGACGGGCTCCCAGAAATCGGCTGAATTGCAATTTGAGCAGAGAGCTCTTTGTCGCCACATTTGATTTTAGTTTTGTGGTACGGTAAAGCTTGTTTGGCATTCAAAATTTCATCTTTTCGAAACGGCTCTGGTTCCATATTGAACACTGCGCTGATTTCTTTTCCTAAAACGCGCCCTGCACCGGTATCCAGATTCTGCAAACAACTTTGATTGATATAAAGCACTTTGAAATTCTGATCAAAAACAATGGCTCCGTCGATGAGGTGGTCGAAGATCTCAAAATTCATAGTCGCTCGTGGTAAAGAGATTTGCTGCTCAATTGATTCTGGCGCTTAAACTAATTCTAAACCCCTTCGATCCTGATCGATAGGTGAAATTCGCATGGCCCGACTAAGGTCGGACGTAAAACTAGAACGATAACCTCGACCTAGATCGATCTAAATGAA
>JAYVXN010000490.1:0-10461 GCA_043785085.1 Bdellovibrionales bacterium
ACGGTGTACGTACGCCTCGTCCAGATTTTCCTGCGCGAGCCGCCACCTTCGGGCTTCTGGAGCATTCCGACTCGAAAGTTTATGCAACATTGGGGTTTAATGATCACGCAAAACGATTATGGCGTCGGCTCTTTTTCCACGCCGCTCTTTTCGGGTAAGCGAATCGCAAAACCCAAATCGCTGGCTTGAGTTTTCAACGGCACTGAAGGGTGTTGCACCAAGCGCTGTTGGAGGCGCGCAAACACGGGCTCACGAATGGCCAGGTGATTGTCTTGTAAAACACACTGGCGGCCGATACGGTTATCGACGTTAATGACAATCGGTGCTTTGAGATTGGCGGACATTTGCGTCGGATCTTCAGGAATTGTCACGATTGTGAAATAGCGAATTTTGCCGGGATTGAGACGATTAACATGCAAAGCCTCGAGATCATGTTTGGTCAAAACCACTTGATAGTTTTGCACAAATAATTCTGGTTCTAAGACTGGAAAGGCAATTCCCGGTACTTCACAACTTTGTAGCCACGCAAAAATCTCATCATTCGGATCGTCGAGGAGGACGAACTTGCGAAGGCTATTAAAACCCAAAATACCCTCTGGAAACTCAAGGATATCCTCAGTACTCAGAGTGACGGGTCCGAACCTGGAAGTCTGTATAAGCATAGCCCCCCCTTAATTTTGAGGATGCCTACAAATAGAAGACACCGCAAGCCATTAAATAGGGAAATCAGTTGTGTGCTTGATCGATCCTTCGACCAAACCTTTTTCTGTTATTCCTAGTAATAAAGGTACTTATGACTTAAGTCCGTAATCAAGTGAAATCCGAGGCGCAAATAAACAACGCGGCGAGCCGAGTTGTTTCATCAAACTGTCTGATCAGACAGAAAATAATGCTCAATATCTAAGCTTCGGATGAATTATGTTTTTAAGAGCTTTGCCACAGCGCGCGTGCTATCTGCATCGGCTTTCACAGATTCTTCGTTTTGACTTTGGATAGCCAAATAGACTTCTTCACGATGAATTTTAGTGTCTTTGGGAGCTTCAATACCCAAGCGAACTTGCTTGCCCTTGATTTGCACGACGCGAATTTTGATATGATCGTCGATCGCAATGCTTTCGCCGAGCTTTCTAGTGAGGACCAACATTGAAAATCTCCTTCAACATCCAGGTCAAAGTTTTCATTACCTGTTAGGCCCAGATCTCTCATGATGATCGTGCGGGATGACCGTAACAAGGCTATTCAGAATCTTCGGCAAAACGCCTAAAAGACACCGAATGGAAATCGCAGCCGCCTAACAACTCTTCTACGGCCGAAATTGATTGGAACTGTAGCTATTATTTCTAGCGGAGAAAGTCAAGGAGACTTGGCTGGATCAGTTTACTTGATGTGGCGAGAGACGCTTTTAAGGTATTTTCAGATTTGTTGAGATTGTTAACGAGTTCAAACGAATCAACGTCTTCAAGATTCGAGGCCATGGTCTTGGCATCGTACTGGGTCTTGGTCAGACTTTCCGTCGCCGAATTCAGTGTTCCAACTTTTGATCCCAATTGCGACCGAGACTTCACAACTTGCGCCAAGGCCGTATCTAACTCATTTAGCGACCCCTGGATGCCCTCTTTGTCATTGGTGCGCATGGAGATTTCAAGATTGCTCAGGAGCCTAAAGACATTGACGCCATCACCAGACCAGGTTTCGCTTAAATTTTTCGGTTTTTCAAGCGGATTGCCCTGCTCATCGACTTGGGGACGATCCTCGTTTCGCGTGCTCGCCGGCCCGCGAATTTTCGTATCTAACTCTTCGGCATCAATGTCAGCTTTTGACTTGGGAGCGCGATTGTCAAAACCCTGGGGTGGCTCTTCAGGGCCAGCGTGCGCCGGAGCCTTTGCATCCATCCCCAGGAAAACGCGGCTGCCAGGAATATTCATGGCAACCTTTGCATCTTTGTTGATGATAATCTCCATTTCGCCATTGTCACCGGAGTAATTACCTTCTGGATCAAAGGGCGGACGCGTGGTTCTGTAGCCACCGAATAAAAAGCGATCACCCAGCTTACGGTTGCCGATTTGCACGGTCTGGTTGTAAAGCTGCTTGATTTCGGTCGCGGTCACTTCACGTGTGTGCGCGCTAGCCGAGGCATCGTTGGACTGATTGATGGCAATTTCTTTTGCACGATTAATCACATCACCTAATTCACTCAAAGACTGATCAGAATATTCAAGGAATCCGCGCGCGGTATTGATATTTTTGAGGTATTGTTGCGCACCATTGATTTCAGTTCGTGTGGCTAAAACTCGCGTCGCCGCTAGCGGATCATCACTCGGCCGGTTAACGCGTTTTTGCGTCGCTGCCTGATTTTGCAACTCCGCCATATCGGTGCGATTCTTGCCGAGGTTGGCATTGGTGTTATCATAGACGATTCGATCGGCGATTCGCATCTTAGCTCTTCCTTACGGGGTGATCCAGAGTGATTTTTCGTAATTTCACCCGGTCTTTCGCGCCAGCCCTTCGTTGCTTCTCCTCGTGATAGCGCCTTTGGCTAGCACTTCGTCGTCGCGCCTCGGTCTGGCGCGAAAGCCACTTCGCGAAATTACGAAAAATCACTCTGGATCACCCCTAGAGTCTCTTCAGGTTTAAGACTGTATCAAACATTTCATCCGCAGTTTTAATCAGGCGTGCACTCGCATCAAACGCCTTTTGAAATTCAATCATCTTTGTGGTTTCTTCATCGAGACTGACACCGCTCACACTTTCGCGAATATTGCTGAGCTGACGTAAAATGTCTCGTTGCGAATCACGCGCGGTATTTGCGCGCTGGGCGGAAATACCGACTTCACCGACTGAGCTATTGTAAAACTCATCTACGGTGGCCGCGCCATCGCCAGCGATTTTTTCATACTGCAATTGTGAAATATAGTTAGCAACCCGGTTATCTCCGGGCGAATTCGCATCCCCGGCTGCGGCAATGCGGTTGACGTCATTTTTGATTTCATCCGAGACCTCAATTGTCGAAGACGCATGCTTGACGTCGCCACCGGGAATGACGAAAAACTCCTCACCTTGCTTATTATAGGTGTCAAAGCCCTGCATGTGGCCGGCATTCACTTCATCTGCGAGCGAGAAGGCGAGATCATCCATTTTTCCTTTGAGACCATTGATGGTGGTGTCGCGCACTTCGAGTAAGGCGCCTAAGGTGCCGCCGGTGAACTGCTCAGTCACTTTCATTGGCACGGCCGCATCTGAGTTTTTATAAAAGACGTCGAAATTGCCCTCGCCTTTGGTATCGCTCTCAGGAGTCGCCATCACACTGAGGTCTTTATGATCGTAGCCCGAAACCAGAAGCGCACTGTCGCCGGCCGAAATCGTCACCATGCTATCACGGCCTTCGGCCCAGCGAATATTGACCTTTTCACCCAATTTTTTAATCAATAAATCCCGACGGTCACGTTCGTCATTGGCTTTAGCGCCCGTCACTTCAACCTGCTGGACTTTTTCATTGAGGTTGGCGATTTCGCGCGTGTAGCTATTAATATCACTGACGGACGTAGCAATTTGCTGATCGAGGTCATTTTGAATTTCATTCAGCTGCGTATTGACGCGTTTGAAATCTTTTGAGAGATGATCGGCCGTTTCTTTCACCAGGTTTCTGGTCGCCAAGCTTTCCGGGTTGTTACTGAGCTCGCGAAAAGCATTGAAGAAATCGGTGACGAACTGATTCAGGCCTTTGCCATTTTGTTCGTTATACACCTGCTCAACGCGTGAGAGCCCCTGAGATTTGGCATCGAAATAACCGAAGTTCGCAGTTTCTTTGCCGATTTGTTTTTCTAAATAAGAGTTATTGGTACGGGTGACTTCCGCCGCACGTGATCCTTGGCCAATACGCAAACCGCCCTGCCCGATTGGCTCAGCGGTCACTTGCTCGACGCGCTGGCGCGAGTAGCCTTCGGTGTTTTTATTAGCGATGTTATGACCGACGGTCTGCAATGACGTCTGGCTATTCATCATTGAACGCCGGCCCATATCCATCATTGAATGAATTTTCGACATCCTGTCCTCATTCACATTCGAAGCATCCTGCTTCGAACTAAAAACTGAAGCCTAAGCTTCGCGCTTCACCAACGAACCGCTCTCGGATTTCAAAGGCTGCATCGACCCTTTACGGGCATAGGTCGGTTTTTCCTGGAGAGTGTCTCGAATTGCTTCCATCGCGCCGGTGATATTGCTGAGCGCGCTTTGAACTAATTCTTCATTTTGTTTATTCACTTCGGTCACCCGGCGAATCAATAGATCCAAAACCGAATGCAGATTGCGAAGCTTGTCGGCTCGCTCGCCTTGCATCCGCACGGCGATATCGAGTAAGCGCGGCTGTTCGATATCCGCACCCACTAATTGCGCCAAATCGCGAGCAGTTTTCATGCGCGTGTTTTCAAGTGAACGAATGCGCACGAGCATGGCGTCTTTGGATTTATTATTTTCATTGAGCTCATCGAGTTTCGACGCCACCAGAATTTCTTTCTCGCGGCGAATGACGTCTAACAAGGCCCGATAAACCTTTACGAGGTGATCGAGACAGTCGACAAGTTCTTTGTAAGTGTCATCTTTATTTGCGAGATCCATCCGTGATCCTCAACTTAAATTACGAGTCCATGCTGAAGTGTTCGTCGACCAAGCGATCGGCGACAGCTTCAGAATCAACTTTGTATTTACCCTCATCTATTAACTTCTGCAGACGTGCGACTTTAGCTTCATTGATATCACCATGTGGCGTCGCAAGTTCTTTGGCTTTCTTTAATTCTTGGGCACGAGGAGAAAGTGCGACTTTGGCAGAATCCGAATTAGCAATCGAATCAAAACCCGCCGCTGCGGTACTGCCATTGCCTTTTTTATCAACTGAGTCAGCAGTGATTTTCGCGCCCTTGGCGGCATCAGCACCTTGCATCGGGTTCGAGGACTTGTTGCTAACTTTCATCTTTCCCTCCGTGGACTCTCACTCCAGTGTATCATAGTGAGGCAGATTCAAAGTAATAAATTTGGCTTTGGGCTAAAGGTCCAGAGCCGCCTCAGGCGCCGGGCCCAACTTTGCGTTAATGTTCCAAAAAAATGAATTGATTTCAGGACTTAATGTTCCGATGGGTGCACCCTTGGCAAGCACCTGCCCTGGCTGAAGTGCATTGCTCACGCCCTTAAACATCAAAGTCGACTTAAGCCCGCTCCCATGGTCAAGAACAACCGTTGCTTGATCGCCGATCCGGGTCTGCATTAAGACCTTGCTGTCCCAGGGACTCTGTACTTTTGCGGGCGTACCATTATTATTTGGTTTGACCTCGACCCGCAAAGGAAGTTGCGGCGTTGGAGTTTCTTGGCCTTTGACTTCTGAGACCTTTGATAAGTCACGATTGCTGACTTTAGCGTCGCCCATCATCTTCAATTTGTTAGCTGAGTCATGCCCGAGGTAAGGCTGAAATTTTTCCATCAACTCATTATATATAATATCTGAAAACCCTAAGCCGCCCTGTTCTCCCCAGACCTCGACGTATTGACTGTCGAGCTGGTCGCGGTAAATATTTTCAGCCATGCTCGGCTTTGAGGTATCGCTATAACTCACCGTACTACGCATTGCTTTGACCATCTCATTGAGAAATTGCTTTTCATAAAGTTTGGAAACTTCATCAACGCGCGCGTCACGCGCCGGTGCAGCCTCGGCTTTCAGCTTGCGATCCACCCGCTCATGCCCGTCTGAAGCATTGTCGCGCGAGACCTGTGAAAATGTCGGGATCTTATCGATTGCCATTCGGGACAACTCCCGTCAGTCGAAAAAAAAAAAAAGAAAGGGGAAGTGAGCCAGAGGTCCTCGCGCATCCTGCGCTTTTTAAAGCTTGAAAAGTCTTGCCCTTCCTTGGCCGTTGGACTTTATTGCCCCTGTTTCCTGCTCGAAACGGTTAGCTCTTGACCATCCTGGTTATCGATCTCTAACTCACCATCCCCCGTGATTAAACACATCCATGTGTCCAATCATATTTGTTTACAAAACTTAAAACACTAAGGAGAACCGCGTAAAATCGAAAAAATGCCTAAAAGGCACTTTGCCTTTTGCTTTGCGGTTCTCTTTGGTTTTCTAAGTTTTTAATTTTCAAGATTGTGCCCTTTCATTTATTTTATATTTTTTTGTCTCTTCCTGAAACACTTTTCATAAAATTTCTAGCTCCGCCTGTAAGGCCCCAGCCGCTTTAATGTTTTGCAGGATCGTAATCAGGTCTTTCGGAGAGACGCCGAGCAAGTTCATGGCGCGGACCAAGTCTCCGACACTGGTACCTGTGTCGAGAACTGCAACACGGTCCCCAGACTGGTCTTTACTTTTACCTTTTGATGTGCCGTCGATTTTGACGGTCAGGTCACCGTGGCTAATGGCCACCCGACTGATTTTCACGGTATCACCGATCACCACGGTTCCAGTGCGCTGATTGACGACCACTATGGCCCGAGTATCTGGCGTCACCTCCAGAGATTCGATCGTCGCCAAGAGCTCGACACCTCGGCTTTCATAAGCAAACGGCACCACGACATCCACAGTGCCGGCATCCTTAGCCTGTGCGTATTTTCCGGCGAGATCCATATTGATGCGCTTGGCGAGCCGTGCGGCCGTGGTGAAGTCTGGATTATGTAAAGTCAGTCGAAACATTTTCCGCGACGTAAAATCCTCGGCCACGTCTTTTTCGACAATCGCGCCATTGGGCATGCGGCCCACCGTCGTGTGCGAATCGGAGCCGCTACCAATCAGCAGGGGTCCCTGGCCGACAGCATAAACCTGCTGATCAGCCGCTTTCAGGGGTGTTTGAACGAGTGTTCCACCCGCAAGACTGCTCGCGTCCCCAATTGAATTGACTGTGATATCGATTTTATTACCGGCCCGTGCAAAGGGCGGCAAAACCGCTGTGATCAAAACCGCTGCCACGTTTTTACTTGCGACTTCCTTGTCCTCAACTTTAATACCAAGCTTATCGAGCATCCGGGAAACGGACTTATTGGTGAATTCGTTTTTGCTATCGCCGGTTCCCTTGAGGCCGACCACGATGCCGTAGCCGATGAGCTGGTTATCTCGAACACCACGAATATTGGCGATGTCCTTCACCCGAGCGGCATTGGCATTCAAGGCAATCGCAATTAAGAAGAGCGAAAATTGAATCAGCAAAAATAGTCTCATAGCGCAATCCCCTTTTTCGTACTGACCACATCAAACTGCGCATCCAGGAGTTTTGCAGCACTGGTATTATCTTCGTTGAAGTCATCAGGCCGTACAATGCCGGTGACGATCACTTTATACTCGCGCTTACCGATCATGAAGGCTTGAGTGCCTTTGACTCGGTAGCTGCCATCTTTCATGATCTCAACAATTCTTGTTGGGATCTTATCAACACTGAAGTTTGCGTCAACTTTCGCCAGTTCAGGATTTGGAGCGGTCGCCGCTGTTTGCCCGCCAGCCGGTTGTGCTCCTTGTTGTCCGGGTTGGCCACTGGCGAGTTGGGCAGCGGGAGGCTGTCCAGGAGCAGGTGCTCCTTGACCCGCGAGACCGCGCGCCGGGGGCGGTGCCTCGAGTCGCTCCAGCAGCTTGGCAATCACGCGCACTTTCGTTTGCAACTGCACTTTGGGACCGCCCTCAAGCTTGACGTTACACGGATCGCCCACCATACGCGTGGTGTTTTGCGCAAATAAATACGCCGATTGGCCTTCGGTCACCCACAGTGATCCGGCGGCAGCGCCAACATCCGCTTCTTCTTCAAAACGATTGCGATTCATACGGCGATATTGGCGCGAATTACTGTAGCGGATATTTTCCTGCTCCGAAAACTTCGGCCCCATGGTGCGCCGTTGCTGGACTTGGGCCTCTTCCTGATTGCCGCCATTAAAAAAGTTTTTCAGTTTTTTACCAAAACTGGCACAGCCGGAGTTGACGGTGAGAGCAGCAAACAAGGCGGCTAAGGCAAGCGCTGATTTAAGCAGACCGAGATGGCCCCTCATCGAACCTCCACGACGCCGTGTTCACGAATCAGTCCAGTTATGATTTTCATTGTGCGCGGAATTTTGACATTGATCGTATCGCCAATATAACCGGCCTGTTGCGCAACTCCGTCGACACTGATTTGCCAGCCATCGCTTCCCGTGATCACTTTAACAAGTTCACCTGGGCGCGTTGCTGTCTCTCTGCGAACCGAGCTACGCCAAACAATTTGATTGGCGCCAATCATGCGATTGGCATAGCTTTCTTTAATTTCATTGGCATCTGCCGATACATCATTGGCAAACGTGATATCGCGAAGTTCCGTTGCGATATCCATAGGATGAATTTTCTCACCAATTGCAATATCTCGTTTAGCCACCGGAACCGGCCGTTTGATTTGCAAATTTCCAGAAATCCAAAATAGCCGCCGGGTGGAATCGTCGTTACGAATTTCAAGCGGGATACTAAAAGAGCCTTTTGGTAATTCAGAACGCAACTTCAAAGCCCAAGTCGATCCACTGGGTATATCTTGATTCAAAATCGGCAGACTCAGCTGCACAATCTCAAACTCACAATCGCCGCAAATGAAATTCAATTGTTTCTTCAATTCAGCTTCAATAACCTTCGCCTCTAGACGTAGCGCCTTTCGCGTAATAGTGATTCGCGAAGGAATATGCAAATTGACCTTTTCACCAAGGCGTCCCTCAAGAGCTTTGAGTCGACTCCGTAGGAGCTGCGCCAGTCCCACATCAGTATAATAACGTGATTCACCAGGTTTCGGCGCTTCGCCCAAATTAATTGCCTTGATTTTCGCTGTCTCCTCGTCACTCAGATCTTCAAATTGCGTGATATCGCCCAGAGTGACCGTCGGTTGCTGGTCAATTTCAACTTTGGCTAAAACCCGAATCAAGGGCGACGCCAAGGCCTGCGTCTGAAAGGCAAAAAATATGAGACTCAAGAAAAAACTACTCACTGCAACTACCTCAACTGGTTCATATACTGAAGCATTTGATCCGAGGCCTGAATGACTTTCGAATTGGTTTCATAGGCCCGCTGGGCGGTGATCATGTTCACCATTTCATCAACGATGTTCACGTTACTGGCTTCGAGTTGTCCTTGAGCCAGCTGCCCAAGGCCGTTTGTCCCTGGCACGCCCTGCACCGGAACACCACTAGCGCTCGAGGGGACAAAGACGTTTTTTCCTTGTGAACGCAGGCCCGCAGGGTTGACAAAATTCACGACTTCGATTTGTCCAATGTTTTGCACTTGGTTGGTGTTGCCGACTGAAACTGAAACTTGGCCAGAAGCCGATATATCAATACCTTGGGAGTTCGGCGGAATAATAATTTCTGGTTGAAGCGCGTTACCATTACGATCGACGATTTTGCCAGATGGATCTTTTTTAAATGATCCGTCACGGGTATAGCCAATTTGACCGTCTTGCAATTGAATCGGAAAAAACCCCGGGCCTTCAATCGACACATCCAGAGGATTCTTGGTAATTTTGGGAGAACCCATATCAAAGTCTTTTTGTATGGAACTGGTGCGTACGCCGAGACCCGTTTGCACACCGGTAGGTGATACGGAATTAAGCCCTGTCGCCGCACCCGGCTCTTTCATCGTTTGATACATTAAATCTTCAAACTCGGCACGGGATTTTTTAAAACCCGTAGTGGAGACGTTGGCCAAGTTGTTGGCAATAACATCCATATTGGTTTGCTGTGCCTGCATGCCGGTGGCAGCCGTATTGAGAGATTTAAGCATCCGCTGGTCCCCTTATCCTCGGTTATCTTATCCTCGGTTATCTTATCCTTGGTTATCTTATCCTTGGTTATTCAACTTCGGCACTTCGTTCACGAGTTTATGTGCCATTTGATCATAGGCTTGAATCGCTTTTTGCGTGCTTTCGAAGGTTCGCGTCGCACCGATCATGTCCGTCATTTCGCGAACCACATTGACGTTACTACCTTCAAGAAAGCCCTGATGAAATCTCACTTCTGTTGAGGTGGTGAATTCAGGATCCATATTGTTTTTAAGTGAATAGAGATTCATGCCGACTTTTTGAAGCGCATCCTTATTTCCAGGGACCACGACACCGAGGCGTCCGAGGTTATCTCCCCCCTCGAAAATGTCACCGTTTTGTGAAATCGTCACATGACCTGAATTCAATTTAATCGTGCGAGTCGCGGGGTCTTGGCCAGGAGCGCCTTCTTTTAGAACTGGTAAACCCTGTTTATTGACAAGACGGCCTTCACCATCAATCGTAAATGAACCCGTGCGGGTAAAGCGCGGGCCATCCGGAGACAAAACCTCAATTAAACCATGGCCCTCAATGCCGACATCCAGCGGATTGCCTGTGGCTTTCAAGGTGCCTTGCGAAAAGTCTGTGTAAGTGCCGATCGGATCAACGTAACTTTTATCGGCTCCTTGAAGATCGTAAAAACTTTCGATCGACGCCGGAATCCGCG
>JAYVXN010000491.1:0-10459 GCA_043785085.1 Bdellovibrionales bacterium
TACGTTGAGTCCAGATTTTCTGAGCAAGTCGTCAGATTCGGGCTTCTGGAGCAAGCGTCAGCGGTTCCGACCGAAAGTTTATGCAACATTGGGGTTTAGGTAGCAGATAAACTTGATGACATTACCGCCTGGCTGGTTAGAATTTAAGTCAAACCGCACATCAGGGATATCAGCGCCATTCGCCGACTGGCCTCAGGATCAGGACTAGTCCCTGCGCCGGGTCCGGGAATGTTCCTCCCTGGATTGCGAATGCCGCCTCATTCACGTTATTCTGAAAGAGATGAAAAACCTCCAGATTATCGATGATGAAAAGAAATTCTCCCAAGAGTCTTTTAAAGACTTTCAAAACGGCGAAGTGATTTTTCGCGAAGGCGACGATAGCCGTGAAATGTATATCGTCACCAAGGGCGAAGTGATTATTTCAAAAAAGTCAGCCAGAGGAGATGTCACACTCGCGACACTCCGGCGCGGTGATTTCTTAGGAGAAATGTCACTGCTCGAATCTCTGCCGCGAAGTGCGACCGCGGTTTCACAAGGTGATAGCCGTTTACTGGCGATTCACCCCGGCGGCTTTCTTCTGAAAATCCGTCGTGATCCAACGTTTGCCTTTGAAATGTTGCAAAGCTTATCGCGGCGAATCCGCTTCACCAATGATCAGCTGATGGACGAACTCAACAAAGAGAAATTCTCATCAGATTCAATGCGAAATATCCTGAGCGGCTCTGAGTTTATTCCAGGTGAAGGTAAGAAATAATGATTACTGAAATTAGCGCGCCCAAGCTGATGGTGATTTCTGATTTGCATGTGGGCAATCCCTTTTCAAAAGCCAAAGCCCGGACCATTGAATTTCTGTATTGGGCCGCTAATAACGGCTATGACATTTGCATCAACGGTGACGGCTTTGAAATTGCGCAAACTTCGTTTTCAAAATTAGCGCGAGAAGTCCCCGAAGTGTTTCATGCCCTCAAATCGGTGACGGCGCGTGGTCGCAACGTCTACTACATTGTCGGCAATCATGATATTTTGCTGGAGAATTTTCTGAACGATTGGGGCGGATTTAAAGTCGCACCGTTTTTAAACGTTTGGTCTGGCGAACAGCGAATTCGTGTCGAACACGGGCATCTTTATGATCCGTTTTTTGTGCGTCAGCCTGTACTTTATGAATTCGTCACTTGGTTTGCCGGATTATTTCTGAAAGTTTCTCCCGGCCTTTACAAGGCATGGATTGGCTTTGAAAAACTCAAATCAAAATATCTGTGGCGCAAAGTGATTGGCGGCAAAGGGATCGATGGCGAGAATGCGGCCTTTGCGATCGCCGCGGAAGAGTTACTCAATCGCGGCTTTGACACCGTGATTTTCGGCCACACTCATCACGCTGGCGAGGTCGATTTCGGTCCAGGGCGCCGCTACTTCAATTCAGGTTCATTTATGTTGGGCACTGCCTATATTGAGATCTCCGATGGAAAGGTCGCGCTGAAGTTTTGGGATGAGCGAAGTAACACCAAACCCAATGCTATTGCGCTTCCGAAAATCGAAAAAATCGCCGAAGCGGGCTAATCGTCGAGACCCACCCGGCCGCGGCCTTGCTTTTTGACACTGTCACGGCGTTTGCCCTCGACACGGCGGCGTTTTGCAGATCGAGACGGTTTAGTTTTAATCCGCTTTTTCGGCGCGGTCGCGACACTCAGCAGGATCTCGCCCAGCTTCTCCAGACAATCGGCAACATTTCGAGTCTGATCACGAAAAGCATCGCTCATCAGAATCAGGTCACCTTCTGCGGTTAAACGAGTGCTGTATTTTTTTAAAAGCCGCTCCCGGACATCAGCAGGCAAGGAGAGGGATTCAAGCGGATTCCAACGCAATATCGCCTTGCTATTAACCTTATTGACATTTTGCCCGCCAGCTCCTGAGCTTCGGGCAAAAGTGAAGGTGAACTCACGTTCAGGAATTTGTATGCGTGCTGAAACCACGAGATTTTTTACGTCAGTCATACATTGCAACTTTTTCTTAAAGGCCAGGATTCGCATTCACAACTTCAGGTAAGGGTCGTACCAGTTGAGAGCCGTTGCAGAGCTTCGGCCAGCGCTTGCACCGCTTGGCCGCTGCCACCGGATTCTGAGAATGCGCCACTCGCGCCATCTTTCCAGGCATAGATATCTAAATGCGCCCACGGGAGTTTTCCGACAAAACTTTCTAAAAACAATGCAGCAGTCACCGCGCCACCAAAACCGTCGGAACAGTTGGCCAGGTCAGCAAAGGTTGAACGTAACTGACCACGATACGGCTGAAACAGAGGCATGCGCCACATGAGATCACCACTCTGGCGAGAAGAATCGACCAAAACGTCGGCCAATTCATCGTTATTAACGAAGAGGCCAGCCAAATCAGCTCCCAAGGAGACTTTAATGGCGCCAGTCAAAGTCGCGACATCGATAATCGCGCTCGGAGTTTCATCTTGGGTCGCGGCCACATCGAGAGCGTCAGCTAAAACCAAGCGACCTTCTGCGTCCGTATTATGAATTTCAATCGTGAGACCGTTTCGCGCCGTGATCACATCACCGGGTCGAAAGGAGTCGCTGCTAACAGCGTTCTCGGCAAGCGCGAGATAAAAATCAAGTGCTTGCGGAAGCTGAGACTTTTCAACCCAATAACTCAAAGCGACCAAAGCGGCCGAACCACCCATATCTTTTTTCATCCAGCGCATGCCACCAGCGGGCTTTAAATCCAGGCCGCCTGAATCAAAGGTGATGCCTTTTCCGACCAACGCGATTGGTTTTTTACCGTTACCCATTTTCGGACGATAGCGCAGATGAACTAAGCGTGGTGCCTGACTCGCCGCTTGTCCGACGGCCAGAAGCAAATTCATCCGCTCCTGTACCAGCTTGTCACCTTCCCAAACCTCAACAGTGACAGTGTCGCTATCAGTAAAGAGAGCTTTCGCCAAATCACTATAAGTTTTTGGTTGGAGTGCGCCGCCGGGCACATTCACCAGGTGTCGAGCGATATTGACCGACACTGCCATATGGGCTGCAGCCAAAATATCTCCACGAGTCAGTTGATGACGCTCATTTCTTAAAAGCAGCGCCGGAAATTTACGCTTCATTTTGCGCGGATTGCCGCAGTTTTCAGCGTAGAAATAGTGGCCAATTTCTAAACCGATCAGGGCGGCCTTTTCTTCTTCGAGAGAAACTTGATGAAATTCGAGAATGAGTTTTTGAATATCATAAAGCGCGAGACCTGAGACAATACTTCCGAACTGATCACGCGCTCGGGCATAAAGGGAGCGCTCCAGCTGTCCCTCATGTTGCGACAAAAGCGTCGTCGGTGCAGGACGCAAAATCCACGCTGGGCCCAGTTTACCCTGATAGTGAATCACTTCACTTTCAGACTTTAATGCGCTTTCAAGTTGCCAAGGTAAAAGATGCGGTCGCAAGACAGACAAGACCGATTTCAAATCACGTCGGCCCAGGTAAAAAACATGACCACGTTTGCCAGATTTTAATTCGGGCGCTTTTGCCGGCCTGATCCCTTGCACCCAACTTTGCAAGCCAAATCCGAGAATTTCGTGAGTCGCTCCGGAAGACGCTGCAGCAGATTTTTTAAGTGTGGCCTTAAGGGTGGTCGCCTTTTTTTCTGCAACCGGAGCCACCGATTGAACCGGTTTTTTTTGCGTTGTTTTTTTTTGACTTGATTTTGCCATGAAATGCCTCACTTATTTGCAACCGCTATGACTCACGCTATGACTCGTCTTTTATGTCGCTTCGGTTTGTCACTTTAGCTTGGTCTTTTGCGCCAGCTCTTCGCCGAAGAATAAAGAAAAACAAGATTACCGAGGGCAGGGGCAAATGTAAATCACCTTTTCGCTGGCAGCCAACAGCTATGGCTGTCTTTTATAACACCCTGCTGCTCATGAAGATCGGTTTTAGTGAAACCAATAGTAATGTGCGGATAAAAGTGGCTGGCAGCAAACAGAGCCGGCTTTCCGCCCTTTGCGACAAACTTCTGACGAATTGCTTCACGGATTTTGAGGAGGCCTGGTGATTTTAAGACGATAAAATAGGTTTGCTCGGCCTTGCCGTCGATTTTAGCTTCGCCGCGACCAATGCAGACGGCTTCTAGTTTGGCGTTTTGCAATTTCTTGCTTTGCGCAATTTCATCGATCTCTTGGATGGTCAAATGTGCTTTCAAAACGCCATCAAACTCTGGCGGAGTGACGACAGTGATATGGGCTTCGCCGCGATTCTTCAAAACTTTGCCCAGATTACGCTCCACTTGTTCTAAGACATCTCTGACTGGAGCATAGGGAAGTTGCATGCCTAACCAATTCTCAAAGGGTTTAGAGCCGTGGTGCGGAACGAAGAGTTCATTTGCCCCTTTGAGCGGCGCGATTGTGACGGGGGGCTCTTTTGCGACCTTGGCTGAAGCCGAGACGACTACTAAGACCAGCCCCAAGATAAAAAAATTTGGCATGACTCTTCCTTTAACAGACCGATTAAATGAGCGAACCAGAAAACCCCATCCAGCTTTTTAAATAAGTCCCTTGTGGAAATTCCGCTTTTTGTGGATGATCGGGACTATGCGAGCCTCGCATCAGCCAGCGCATTTCATGCGCTGACGTACTCACTGCTCGCGCTAGTACCTGTCGAAACTCGCCTTCTTCCAAAAGGCCGGAACAAGAGCAGCTAATAAATAGTCCTCCTGGTTTTAAGCGCTTCAGTGCTTCGCGGTTCAGTTTGTAATATGCGGCCTGTCCTGTGGGCAAATCTTTTTTCTTTTTAATGAACGCCGGAGGATCACAGATTACGACGTCATAGGCCCCTCTCTCCAGGCGCTCCAGATCAGTCATCACATCCAATTTTTCAATCTTAGACTCGCCACCGTGGCGAAGGACATTTCTCTGTGCAAACTCAAGGGCTTTATGGCTGGCATCGACTGAGGTGATTTCAACGCTTAGACCTGTTTGCTGAGCGAGGTGAGCAAACTGCGTGCCCCACTGACCAATATAACAACAGAGATCGAGAACGCGCAGTGGGCGCTTTTCCTGCAAAAGGTTTTTGAACAGCCCGCCCGCCAGATGAATATTGAGCCGTTGATCGAGAAAAAAACCGGTCTTCTGGCCGCCAAGAAAATCGACATCAAAAATCAACGCGGGCATCTCCGGCAGTGCTGGTTGAATGCGGACGAGAGCTTTGTTCCAGTCAATATCGGCAACAGTTTTACTGACGCGTTTTTCTTCAACAGCGACATTTTCCAGTAGTCGGGATTTAGAATCATTGCTGAGGATGATTGCGGTCTGCCCCCAGCTTAGGGCCGCTTCTGTACTGACAAACTCCTGAAGCGCCTCAAGCACCTGCGGCAGTAGCAAATCCATACCCGCTGTCGAGCTTTGCAGAACAAAAACTTGAGCCCGTGTCTGATGATTAGTCTCTGAAGTACAAATGAAATACCGATCAATGATCAATCCCGGAAGAGAATCGGCTTCGGCAAAACAGAGTCGATGACTAAACCCGGATAAGCCCGCGAGCTGCCGTAAGCGGGCCGCCGCCTGTAAGCGGCTCAGTAAAAAACTGCGATCCGGTTTAAGTTCAGGATTTCGCGAGAGCACCCGAAAGCTGATCTGCGAATTGGGATGGCCGTAACCATAGGCTAGAAACTGACCCTGATAATCCTGAAGTTCAACGCTGCCACCTAAGCCAATGCCTTTTGGACTGCGCTCGAGCTCACTCGAAAAGACCCATGGATGGCCGCCGCGAAACTTCTTTTCAGAGCCTTTTTTCAATTTCCAGATCATGACCCACCCGATTCCATTATGCACATCGGCCACAGATATCCGACTTTCTGACCTTGAATGCCACAGGCGCCCTCGAGCGGCAACGCATATTAGCCGAAACCTCGAAGTTTTCATATCCGCCTCAGCACGAAAGGCCGAGCTAAATTTTAGATATCACCACAACTTGCAATCATCTGGTCTTTTGGGGCGCACTCCCTAGAATGAAAAATAACCGGAGGTCGCAAATGAAAAATCTAGGTGCTTTCATCGTGGTCTTGTTGCTCACACATCTGGCGCAGGGAGCGCAATACTATATTCTTGATACAATTGGGCAAAACGTGACCCAGGACGATATGCGAGCGACCACCAATCTCGTGCGCAATTCGGTGAATGGCATGCTGAATGACAATGTCGTCGACGAAGAGCGCTTTGCCGACTTCAGCCTTCAGCCGCGCTTGATGAAGCTTGGTGAGACCTATATTCTAACAGTTGAAAAATTACACGGCGACCATGTTTTGTTTGCTGGTCAAGCGCGCGCCAATGCGGTCGAGGAGCTGGATCGTGCGGCGACTCGAGCGACGGCGATTGCCGTCAATGAACTCAAAAACGAAGGCTATTTAGATCGCCCATCCGCGGTCGCTCGCCAGGCTCAGCCGCCACTGCCGCCGACAGCACCTCTCTACACCACGCCGCAACCGCCACCAGCGCAACAATACTATGGCCAAGCTGGAACGATTCAACAAGGGATGACCTCTGAAGCTCCTCCGGCAAATCCCCCCGCAATTGAAAACAACGTTAATAATGCGAATATCAATGCGGGCGCCTCAACCACCAATTACCCCGTTTTACAAAATTTTCAGCCAGGAAAAAACTATTGGGCCATTGGCTTTGGACCTTTTATCTCGCGCCGACTCGCCACCGATAACGTGATGTATGATATTTCGGTTGGCCATTTTTGGGATGTCACACCCAACACTTCAGTCAAAGTAGTTGGTGAGGGAAACTTTGCAAGTGGCAGTCAGCGCGCCACATTTTTGGACTTGGCGACCGGCCTCAATTACTACTTTTACAATAGCCCGGCCGGCTCACCCTATGCGACGGCTGATCTCGGCTATGGCTGGGCGGAAAGTGTCAACAAAAACACGGCGGCTGGTTTTAGTTTTGGCGTTGGCCTCGGCTACCAGTTCTTTCGCCAAGCGCAGACGTCAATGGATTTGCAAGTGCGCTACGCCATTATCACGGACACGGCCGAGGCAAATTCCTATCCGAGTGTTCTTGGCACAAGACTTTCGGTCAACTTTTAAGCTTTGTTGACCGGATCTACAGGGCCTTATCGAGAGATTTTTCGCTCTTCGATATCATTCGATATCATTCGATATCAATCGATATCAATGGTGCCTCATTGATGTCATAATCTGAGGCATGAGCGCCGAATACATTCTTTCAAAATCTGTGACCGATATTGCTCGGCAAATCGGAGTGGCCACCGATTTGCCAGAGAAAAACCTGGCGCGCATTAAACTCTATGCCAAGGCACCGATCATTCGCCGAGCCGAAGGGTCAATGGCGCTCGCCCTGGCCCGGTATTCGCTCAAACCTCAAGGCACACCTTTTGCGAGTTTTCACGCCCCCTTGTTTTCATATAACAAAGCGCAAGGTCAGATCGTAACCATTCAGGAACTGCGCCAATGGTCAGACGTATTTCAAAAAAACCGCTGCCTGGTGCCGCTCTCTGGTCTGATTGAAGCCACCTACCGCGGTGAACAAGCAGGAAGCTTTCTAGAATTTTATGACCGGCAAAAACCGCTTCTTTTTGCCGCCGGAGTTTGCGAAGAAGCATTTGATGAAATCAGTGGTGAGTTTTATTTTGGTTTTGCATTAATCACCCACACCCCGGCTCAGTTATTTAAAAGCTTCGGACATTTTCACCAACCTTTATTTTTAAAAGCCGATTCCATTGTTGCTTGGCTGAGGCCAGAGAGCGACTTTCGCACCAGCTTGAAGTTGCTGCTTGATCGGCGTCAATTGCCAGATTTCACTTTTAAAAAAGATCGAAAAATGCCGCACGGTTGGGAGAAGGCGGTCCCAGCGATGACTGAAAAAGCCCGAAGTGAAGAAGAGATTGAGCGTCTTATCCATCAGAAAATTTCAACCCTTTCAGTCGCCGCATCTGAACCTTAGCCTTCTCGCATTGCCTGGACCCTGAGGGAACAATCTAAAAACAGTGGATAATATGTGGACAGCCAACCAAAGTTCCCGATTTTAAAAATAGCAAGCCTACGGTTTCAAAGCATGGCCTATTTTCCCTCAAAACCATTGTGGCATCACAGTGTGACGCCTTCTGCAGATTTACTCGACCTCGACCTTGGCATAGCTAAATTCTGTGTACTTTTCTGAGACAAATCCTTCATTTTAGCATCGCAGCCTTGCTACAATAGAGAGACCTATTTAGATGAAGGATTTTCTCCGTATGCAGCGAGCGACAGTTCGTTCACAGATTCATATTCTCATGATCCTAGCGATGTTTTTACCCTATTGCCCGGCAAAGGCCGTCACTCCTTTCGTCCAGTCCCTTGATCGAATTCCGAGTTTTCAGTTAGCGCTGCCGAAATTATTCGATCCCTTGCACGAATCGCTCGCCATCGCACTCGATCTTGAAGATGAGGAGATTCAGGCGAAACTTCTGCAAGAGGCAAAAAATTATATCGATTTTCGCATGACCCGCGACTCAGAAACTTTCTCAAAAATGTGCGCGGCTCCGCAAGAAAACGAAAATCCCTTTTGTCTGTACGAGGCGACCCGGACACCTCGAGCCACTGCCAGAAACAAACATGCCATTCGCGACGACCGGCGCAAAGTGACAGCGGATCTTAAAAGTGCTCACCTTGAACACCTCAATCGCTATTCCACCGCTGATCTTTCAGCCGGCCTGCGCGCATTTGACGACTACGCTCCGCTCATGGGTCTGGCGAAAAAAATCACTGATTCACGCGAATGCCAGTCCAGTGCTCTCTCCGCCTCTCTCGGCTATAAGGCTGAAGAATTTTTCCCAGATGCGGCCTACATCGATCTCGCGCGCGGACTTTACCGCCGCACCTCCGAGTGCAGTGATGAAGCCCATGAAAATACCAATGCCGTAAAGGCGCGCTTTCGTCTGGCGCTCATTGATATCTGGCAAAACAACTGCACCGAAGCCGATAGCCTCTTATCTAAACTCGAAGGTGCCACTGAAGCGTCAGCAATCTTATCACGTGTGCGCTACTGGCGCTTTCATTGCGCCAACGTTTCCGGCAACCTCGATCTACGTGCCGAAACAAAAGAAGCTCTCTTTCGTCACCATCCCATGAGCTTTCAAAATATCGCGGCCAATGGCGACGATCAGCGACTCCAGCTGAACCCCTTACTTCCAGAAACTTTAATGATGGCCTCGCGCTCGTTGTTTCGCCCGGAGATGAACAATCTTATTCGTGCCACAGAGGCCTTGATTCGCCTCGGAAATCTCAGTATCGCCGCGGACTGGCTCGATAACAATGCGAACAGCGTGAGCAAATTTGAACCTGAAGTTCGGCTTTATATCGCATTTCTTGCCGACCGCACCGGCAACTCTTTACCAAAGTTTAAAATCCTCTCGTCGTTGTTTGACGATGCGCCGAGAATGCTCTCCGCGACGGCCTTGAAAATGTTTTTTCCGTTGAGTTTTTACGATCTGCTTAAAGAGCAATCTAAGGAGCTCGATCCACTTCTCTTAATTTCGCTCATCCGCCAAGAAAGTGCCTTTAATCGCAATGCCCGATCAATCGTCGGTGCGCGCGGTCTGATGCAGGTGATGCCAGCCACGGCTCGCTCGATTGCTTCTGTCAGCCGCGGAAAACTTTATGATCCGAAAGTGAATATCCGTGTTGGCACCAAATATTTTCGCCGCCAGCTCGACCAGTACAACGGTGATGTGGAGCTGACGCTAGCCGCCTATAACGCTGGCTTTGCGCGCGTGGATCAATGGATGAAACGCTATCCGGTGGGCAATAAACTTTTGTTCATTGATTTGATGCCGTATAAAGAGACCCGTGATTACGTCACTACGATTATGCGAAATTATTATTGGTACGTGAAACTTTACTCCAATGAACCGTATCAAACTCAGTTTGAGTCAGCTCCTAAGCTGAATACGGTGCCGGCAAAAGTTCTGGCGATTATGAGCGGCCATGCCACGGCCCTTGCTCAGTAAAGGTTCTAAGACCTTGATCGCGGCCGACTTCTTGACTATCATCACATTCTCCTCGACCTTCATACGTCTTTGCGCCGATGCTCTTCAGCGTCAGTCCAAGGACTCCGAATAGAGTGGCATGATGAGACGGACAGCATTGATTTTCATCCTATTGTTTATTTCAACTCTGGTATTTGCTACGGAGCCAACAGTCGCGGAACGGCAGGCTGAACCGATCGCGGCGAACGAGCAAAGAGCTGAAATTCGGGCGGTCCCGACTCCCTCTCCAAAGACTGAAGTCAACGAAGCCGAATTGAAAAAAAATTGTGATCTGCATTTTCCTGGACTTTTGCAATCGGGACTGCGCCCAGCCTGTGCAGCCGGCGGAAACTCCTACTTCACGGCTGGTAAATCAATGGGCCAAACTGAATGCCGTCTCACGTATGGCCTGGACCCGCGCCAAGTGATGGCCTGCTTTATTGGCG
>JAYVXN010000492.1:0-3229 GCA_043785085.1 Bdellovibrionales bacterium
AGGGCAGCTATCGACAATCCGGACCGTGCGAATGTGCCAAAATTAAATTGGCTTATGGCTAGACCCGCAGTCAGACCTAAAAAAGCACCCACAAAAATCGCGACAATAAATAAGCCATACTGAACAGCTGTCAAAATCGCCAGATCAATACAAAATGCCATGATTCTCTTGGCCATGGGAGCAGGCTGTAGACGGATGCGAATTCCTTCAATGAATTCCTGATCGCCACTTGTCTTTTCATGAATTGCCGAAGCTTCGGTCATTGCGTCACCATTGCACCAGTTGATCGGCGACTTACTATGAAAAGCTGAGACTTAGGGTCTGTGACGAAATAAATTAGACGTTTTTGCCTAATCTATGCCACTGTCCAAGAGCCAGGACCGCAGAAGCTCAATATTGCTTACGGAGAGAAATTTTAAGCGGCTGACGGGTTCATTTTTAGTGATCGGCACCACCGAGGCAATGACATCCACGACTTCAGTCTTCCGAAAAATGCGTACGCGTACTCGCCCGATGAGATCAGTCGGAAGTATGCTCTGTACGGCCAAACCACCTAGAGAAACGTCTTGTGTTTTAGCTTGTAGATAAACGTCGTTGTATTCAATTTGCAAATCAAAGTGCTTAATAAAGCGAGAATTCAAACGCGTGTCGAAAATTTGTCCGGAATTATTGGCTCGGAGGGCTGCGATTTTGCCGACTGATGCCGGCGGCGGCGGCGCAATCGGCGGTAGTATGATCATTTCATTGGAACACTCAAATAGGTCTTGGGCGTCAGTCAATTGCACCCACTCAGCCGCCCCTTCCCTCCAGGCCCACCACAAACCGTGTTCAAGTTGCGGAATGATTGTCACCACGGCTCTGGCCTGCACTGTTTTCAAACCATCAATACGCGTGCCGGTATCGCCTTTAAACAGACTCCAAAAACATTCTTGTGTTTTCATTATTCAATTGAAAAACGACTCGTCCGAATAAACAAATGAAATAACTTCTATAGGGCACAGGCCGGACCAAATAGTTACTGCGCCTCTTGACCAACGTCCAGATAAACTGTTTTAGTATTATCATTGTAGCCGAGATACTCGGCAAATCGACCCCAAGAAATCAAGACATTCACTATGCGCTCAGAGTCCTCGTTCGGCAACCATTCATGAACTTTGGCTGTCAACTCTTCGAGTGGCACCCGGATGATTTCACTTTGTTTCAAGAGCTGCGTCGTTTGCTGCGTGATCAAAAGTTTGGCAAAATTATCATGCAGGATCTTTTTGCGCTCGTTGACGTCGGCAATTGCAAAATTTCGTCCGAGCCTGGTGAGCACGACATCTTGGCGGGGTGTATCGACGAGATTCAAAAGTTCGGCTGCTTTCACCAGATAGAGCGTTTGCCCGAAGTCTTTGCCAATCTCAACGGCCAATTCGAAAATATCTGCCGTGCCACCGTCGTAATGAATAGCCTCGACCAGACCTATGACGTCAATAAGTTGCACATCCGGCAAAACCTCGCAGCGAGGCTGGCGGCTAGCGCGGCCGGTTTGCGTGGCGGGCGTATCTGGCATAAAGGTTTCGGTGATCACGGCATGAATTTTTTCAACCAAGTCTTGAAACGGCGGCAAATCCTGATTGCGCGGATACGGAAGTTTATTGGTGAACTCGGCACGAATATGACCAGGATTTGAGCCCATCACTAAAATTCGATCTGCCATCAGCACGGCTTCTTGAATATTATGGGTGACGACCACCATCGAACGAGTTTTGGTTTTTTGGCTCACGAAAATCTTCATAATTTCGTCGCGCAGAGTATCAGCCGTTAAAACATCAAGCGCGCTAAACGGTTCATCTAAAAACAAAATTGGCCGCTGCATCGCCAAAGCCCGCGCAACGCCCACTCGTTGTTTCATACCGCCCGAAAGCTCGCGCGGATAGGCTTCTTCGAAACCTTCCAGACCGACGATATCGATGGCACGTTTCACTCGCTCATACATTTCATCTTTCGAAAGATTCAGGGGATGCAGCGCAATCTCGATATTGCGAAAAATGCTTTCCCACGGAAACAAGGCAAAGGATTGAAACACTAATGAGACATCGCTGTTGATTCCAGAAAGTGGTGCACCATTTGCAAACACCGCGCCTGACGTCGCACCTTGCAACCCACACATGATGCGCAGGCAAGTCGATTTACCTGATCCCGAAGGGCCCAAGAGCGCGATCACCTGGTTTTCCAAAATACTGAGATTGATATTCTCTAGAACCTTCAGTTCTCGACCGGATTCCAAAGTAAATGTTTTTGAAACATCTTTAAGTTCTAAAAAACACTCAGGCATAAATCACTTCTTCCTCAGGCGAGATCCAGGCGATAACGGGTCTGTGCCATTCGATAGGCTTTGGCCCAAACCGTACGATTAATCAAAACGACAACAATCACCATGACAATTAAGCACGCAGCGAGTTTCGGAAAATTACCTTCCGAAGCGGCTTGGCTGATCAAAGAACCCAAGCCTTTGGCACTCAGATTGTCACCCTTATACGTGATGAGTTCTGAAACAATGCTAGCATTCCACGCTCCGCCGGCGGCCGTCACCCAGCCGGTCACCAAGGCCGGAAACACACTTGGCAAATACAAATATCGCCATCGGTCTTTTTTCGAAGCACCAATTAAATCAAGCGCGAGTTTCAGTTCTTGTGGAATGCGCAATCCACCCGCAAGCACATTGAAAAGCACATACCACTGCACACCGAGTAGCATCAGAAGCATGGCGCTGATTTCAAAATTGATATGCAAAAATAAAAAAACTGCCATCGCCAGTGGATACAACATCGGCGCCGGAAATGATGCCATCAACTGCACAATCGGCTGAGCAATGCGCATGCGTTTAGAGGATTGCGAAAGCCAGATCCCCGCAGGGGTCGCCCAAATTGTCGCAATAATCAAAGCTCCGATGACGCGAATTAAGGTGTAAAACGTAAAGGTCAGAATTTCAAACCACGTGGCCGCCGTCAGCTGCAACAAACTCTGCAATAGATTATATGAGGCCCAAAGTCCCGCCGAAATCGCAAGGGCGAGCATCAGATAACGAAAAGCCACTGATCGAAACAGCGCCTGCAAGGATTTCAAGTTGATTGCAAATTGGCGAATGCGAATCGGCGCCGAAGTTTTTTTGCGGGTTTTTCGCCACCGCGCAAAAATCGAATTAAAGAACCGCACGATCGTCGATTCCTGAATTGTGAAATTCACC
>JAYVXN010000493.1:0-3229 GCA_043785085.1 Bdellovibrionales bacterium
ATGATGTCTAAAAATAGCGTCAAAACTGCGCCCATAAAGCATTCTCAACCAAAAAATCGCAAACTTCAAGTCTACGAAATCACGAATTTTTATGCTAAATTGCAATGTGAAGACCCCCACCCGCCAAACTCTCATTCTGGATGAGTCATTGTTGCATTTCCTTTTTCTGCGAAGAACGTGTTGATCAAACCAATCACGACGCCATCACTTGTGACCACAGGCCCTCCACTAAAGCCGCCTTGAAGCTGGATATCTGAGACATAAAGAGCGCCACTGGGCGCTTTGCGAAGAACTCCTGCGCTCACTTGAATTTTCTCCTGGTCACCATATGGAAAGCCGAGTACCCAAACCACCGAACCTTCTAATCCAGCATTTGGCGTCAAAATTTGGAGTGGATGTGCATTCGGAAAAAAAACTGAACTCTGGGGAAGGTTTAAAACTGACCAATCATTTAAACGTAATGCGCTTTCAAACGACGCATCATTAGTTCGAAGAAATTGAAGATCATCCTCTGTATACTTGGGCTGTCGGGCAATATATGCCCCCTTATAGAGATCAAAATTATGCGGAAACAGGCTTCTTGCTTGATCAACAGAATTAGTAAACTCAACACCTATAGTCATGTCTCTCACAACATGGGCGCATGTCGCTACTTCATTGTTTCCGAGATAAACCCCAGTTCCGATCTTGCCAAACGGCAAACTAAGGTAAACAACAGAATTTAGGAAATCTTGATTTCCTAGATTTGATTCGGAGATAAATTTGGGAGGGGTCAGCGACAATTTGTTGGCGTAAGGCCTATTTGGTTGGTAAAATGGCGACCACGTTCGCGCTTCTGAACAACCAGGTGTCAAAAGCAAGCCCAAAAACATTATCAACGAGACTGAGACTAATTTTCCGATCATATTTATGCCCCCGCTAGAGTTCTAAAGTTTGTTGATAAATCAACATTTGTTCCCGGCACCGTTCCATTACCTCTGGAGCACCATGCCCCTAATTCCACAGAACGTATTGATTCATGAAAGAGCAAGCCTTGTGCCACCCGCTATTGAGACTCCTACCCCACCTAAAATTGAGATGATGCTTTTGCGGCGCTCCAGCTGGTCCCTTTTGACTACCAGGTCGTAAAGGTTTTAGTCAATTTTTGAAAAAATGAAAAATCGTCCGACGTACGAAAGGCCTTAATTTTGAAGCCCACTGAATAATGGGTGGGCTTTGTTGATCACGATTATATAAATATAATTTATTTTCAATTTCCTCAGAGATTCCGACCATCTCTTTCGTGGAAATCAAGTGAATTTGGACCCCCCTTTTATTAGAAGGAGAAGTCGTCGCCTTCAATGCAAGTTGCTTCACCGTCTTTGGCCTCTACATTTGGAACACCAACATTGATCAGCAAGTATGGCCCGGCAAGGTCAGCCCTATGAACGACTGTATCGGCGCCACTAGGATTTGAGGCTTCATTAAACATGCGTACAAGCTGCACGCCGGAAGAGGAACTGCCAATGAATTCACGAAAAGTGAAGTCTTTCTCGTTAATGGTCACTGAACCTGTTCTGGCTTCTGAAATAATAAACGATTTCGAAGCATTGGAACAGTAGTCAGCGCCCCACGGGCCAGCACTAATGCACATAATTTTTTTGGCTGGATCAACTTTGAGGTAGCTGCCTTCAATATTGAGGCCTCCACAGTACAGAACGTTTGCGCCAAAGGCGGCAGGAGAACTCAGAGCAAATATAAGAAGCACAATCTTTTTCATAAGATACCCCCAAAGTGGTTCTGATTACTCCAGATTGAACTGGGGCGGCAAGACAATTCCGATTGGCGAATAAAACGGAATGACCAACGCGCAGGTCCGCTCGGCTCCATGCAGGCTTTCTGGGGTGGGAAAACGACCATGCGACAGTGGAATTTGCAGTGGAATTTGCAATGGATCTCACACTCAACTGACCGGAGAATCAGCTTTGCACATCCTGCCGTCTGCCAAGGCGGCGTACGAAGCCACCGCAAAATCAGATACAATTACGTTGATTGGACGACCGTCCATTGGCAGAAATTTGTTTTGGCGTCATTGCCAGACGAAGTCATATTTGCACTGGTCACATCTCAATTCGCCGGGCCAACAACCGCATCGGCCCAAGCACGACCGGAGCCCAATGTTCGGTGAACCCCGTCAACCGTCTCGCCACCCGCCTGTCCCGGTTGAGTGATCGGGCGACTGTCAATAACGGAGCATTGCGCCCCAACAGCATGTGTGAGCGCTAAATAGAATTTACTTAAGTTGGCATTCATCATGGAGAGGGAGTTTGCTGAAAATCCTTTTGCTTGGTCGGGGCGAAGGTGCGGTGGCGCGATCCAAAAGCAAGGAATCTGTTTGGCGCCGACGATTTGCACAAGCTCCCGATGACTAGAGTCCACAATAGAAGAACCGAGTGAATTGGTGCCGAGCGCTATAACCACCTCATCATAATCCCTAGATCCCAAAATCCAGCTCAGCTTCGGCACCTGGCCGTTGCCACTGCACAGGACCGGGGCCGATTGTGTTGAGCGAAAACTGCATGCCTGCCCCTTTGGATTTTTTCCGAGCGCCCAATTGCTGGCCGAGGAGGAAACCGCACAGTAGAGATCAACGCTGTTATTGAGCTGGGAGAGGTCCTCGACCATTCGTTGCCCAAATGAACCACAGCTGTGTGAGTCCCCAATCACGAGAATTGTCTTGGCGACCGAAGCCTTGGCAGCAAGACTAAGTGCCAACACCATGACCAGTTTCAAATGGTATGAATGCATTTTTTCTCCGAAGGTTAGGTTCTAATATTGATATTGACTCTGTAGAAGTTCGCGCAAGTGGTCTACCTGACCAGAGTGTTCCAAAACTCATTCCCACCTCTTGCATCCTTAAATTTGAGATGGCCTGGACCTGGATAGTGATACTGTAGCCAACAATGAATTGTTTATCTAAAATTTCGCCGACGAGTAGGCGACGAGTTGGTATGCATTCTTTTCAAACCGCACCGTACAGCTGAGAATGCGGCTATGACTATCCTCCCAGGGAAACCGAAATCTTGATAATGTCACACTTCTGGGAATCGCCGCGAACCACGGCATCCGCTTCGGAATTCACAAGGAACTGAACCGACCCCTGTAGGGCCGACAATAACTACATTGCGTGGAACGTTTTTGATAAACTGCATTTGCATCAGATCTGTCACCTGTGCCCGCGTCAATGCAC
>JAYVXN010000494.1:0-3225 GCA_043785085.1 Bdellovibrionales bacterium
CACCGAGTTTATCGGGTACGGCGTCTTATACTGTGGGCCCAGCCGTTGCAACGCAGTTAGCAGTGCAATTGCCAGGACAAACTTTTACTGCGGGCACAGGAGTCAGCGGCCCAGCCCCTTATGTTTTATCGGGACAGCCGTTTTCGATTACGGCCTACGCACTTAAGAATGATATGACAATCGATACAGCCTATACTGGCACGGCAAACATTGCGGGAACGCTCTTTAATCTTTCTGGTGGCGCTGCTGCCAGCACGGGAACTATTTATGGAATTGGTTTACAATCGGTGATTCCATCGACGTCGCTGACCCCACTTTCGGAACCCATCATTTTAGTGCCCCAAGCAACCCAGTTACAAATTGTTGGCATCTCTGGATTTAAAGTCGGAAATTGTCAAGCCTTCGGAATTTTGATGACTGATTCTGGTGTGAGTGCGGCCTGGAATTCTTCTGTGGTCAGCGGCTCGATGTCCACTGGCGGCACCGGACATCTCTACTCTGATTCAGCTTGTACTACTGGAAATGCAGTCTCAATTCCCTTTTCAATTCCACCCGGCCAGTCAACCACCGTCGTCTATTATAAATCCGCCACTGCGATTTCAGAGAACCTCACCGTTACCAATAGCGCAGGCTTATTAAATACGTCGGCATTTTCGGTGGCTCCGGCGGCTGGAGCGACTGCTGCAATTGGGAATTTAGCAATGTTTTATGGATTTGGTGCATTTCACCGTGACATATGCCAGCCACTATTTATTTTTACAGAAGACAGTTTAACAAATGGAACAGTTCCACCAGGGGCAGGCTCCGCTGTTACCTTTACTGATACCTCTGCCACTGGACATTTTTATTCTGACAATGCTTGCTCAAGCCTCATTTCTGGGTCGTTTCCGCTCTCAAGTTCGCAAACTGTCACGATGGTTTATTATAAAACCTCATCACTAGTTGCATCGCAATTATTGCAAGTGTCTCCAGCCGCCGGCAGCTTGAGCGGCGGCCCTGGAAACCTTGGATTGAATACTCAATAAGAAAAATCAATAGACCAGTGGCGGCAAGATTGCTGCCACTGGAGCGATTACTTTTCTCTTGCTATCTCCAAGCTCTCTTCCTATCCTCGATGAACAATAAATAGGTCAGCCGCAACACGTTATGACGTGGACGGGAAGGAAGCATCATGGCTACAACGTTTGAATTAGTTGCCAAACATGGCGATCACGAAGAAGTCGTCTTTTGTAATAATAAAGAAATCGGTTTAAAGGCCATTATTGCTATCCACAACACTGCCCTTGGCCCCGCGCTCGGCGGCACGCGCATGTGGAATTATAAAAACGAAGAAGAAGCGCTGGTTGACGTTTTGCGACTCGCAAAAGGCATGACCTACAAAGCCTCCGCCGCCGGCTTAAATTTAGGTGGCGGCAAGGCCGTCATCATGGGCGATCCGAAGACGCAAAAAAGTGAAGCGCTGTTTCGTGCCTTTGGCCAATTCGTGAATTCACTCAACGGCCGCTACATCACGGCCGAAGATGTCGGCACCACAGTTAAAGAGATGGAATACATTTTCATGGAAACCCCATGGGTGACTGGCATTCCAAAGGCCTTCGGTGGCTCAGGTGATCCAAGCCCTTACACGGCGCATGGTGTGCTTTGTGGCATCAAGGCCTCAGTTAAGGAAAAGCTTAAGACCGATTCTCTCAAAGGTGTGCGCGTCGCGGTCCAGGGCCTGGGCAACGTCGGCTATCATCTGGTGGAATACCTGGTCAAAGAAGAAGCTCTGGTCACTGCCACAGATATTGATGCCGATAAACTCAAGCGCGTCGGTGCTGAATTCCAAGTGAAAACCGTGGGTCCTGAGCAGATTGTTCAAGTTGAGTGTGATGTCTTGGCTCCTTGTGCCATGGGCGCCGTCGTTAATGACAACAGCATTCATCAACTAAAGTGCAAAATTGTTTGCGGTGGCGCCAATAACCAGCTTGCTGAGGCTCGTCATGGCGATATGTTGCGCGAGATGAATATTCTTTATGCTCCGGATTATGTCACCAATGCGGGTGGCCTGATGAATGTGTTCGTTGAGCTTGAAGGCTATTCTCCAGATCGCGCTTTTGATAAAACGCGCATGGTCTATGATAATCTCTTGCGGGTTTTTGATATCGCCAAAAGAGACGGAATTTCGACCAATGTCGCAGCCGATCGTTGGGCGGAAGAGCGGATCCGTGTCATTGGAAAACTGCGACAAAGTCACCAGGGACTTTCTAGTCGCCCATTTTCGACTTTACGCGAAGTTAAGAATCGCTAGAGATTGGCTAAAGATTGACAAACACAGGCGCAAAATCAAAAATGCTCCTGTGTTTCAAGCGTTTAAGTAAATTATCTCATCCAGAAAGACCAGAATCGTGAGCACGAAGATCTCAAAAGACGAATTACGTGAACCAGATGCATTTTTGAAATCCATGGAAACCGGCCTCAGTTTCCTGGAGAAATACGCCAAAGCCATCGCGGCTATCGTTGCCATAGCGATTGTTGGCACACTGATTTATTCTTTGATGGGTTACCTTGAGCGTCGCAAAGAAAATCACGCTCAGGAAGCGTTTTACACTGTCGATGCCAAATACGCGAAACTCAAAGAAGGTTTTGAGAAAGTAAAAATGCAAGCCATCATTCCGGATGTGGCTGGCAAAGACAAAAAATCTGAAGGCACTCCGGCAAGCGGTGATGTGCAAAAAGATTACGGCTCGGTGATCACGGATTTGCAGACAGTGCAAACCAGCAACCCTGGGACCAAGGCGGCAGCGCAAGCCGGCCTGGATTTAGCAGAAATTTATATGTCTTATAAACAGCCCGAAAAAGCAGCTGAGGCCGTGAGTTTGTCAGCGCGCGCTCTGTCGCATGACGAATTGATGGGTGGTCTGTCATATATGATGTGGGGCAATGCTTTGGCCGCCAAAGGAGATTGCACGCAGGCGATTGAAATGTGGCAAAAAGTCATCAGCGTAAAAACTGTGTCTTATTTGCACCCTGATGCGACGTTGCGGACGGGAATTTGCTATGAAAACCTGAAGCAAAACGATAAGGCTATTGAAATGTACAAGCGAGCGAGCCAGGAATTTGCAGATTCGTCTGCCGGGCAAACCGCAAAAACGCTTCTACGGGCGCTTGAAATGAAAAACAAGACTCCAGGCGCAGCGGGTGAACAGCACGGGTAAGTCTGTCAGAATTTTTTGAGCAAATTTT
>JAYVXN010000495.1:0-3224 GCA_043785085.1 Bdellovibrionales bacterium
ACTTTGAAAGTGGCTTAAAAATCAGTTTCAAAAGAGAAAATTTCTTGCCGCGTTCAAAAAGATCGCGTGCGCCAAGCGAAGAATAATTATTATTGGTATTGATCTGTTCAGCCAAGGTCGGAAACGGCCAATGCAGGATCGGATTCTTCAATCGCTTCACCCGCTCCGCACGCACCCGCTCATGGACATGTCCCCCTGCCTGCCAGCCAGCCCGCCCTCGGTGAAACGCGCGCAACTGCCAATCAGGATACCAACCGCCATGATGAATCCACCGATCCATATGATGCGAAAGCCTAGGAAATTCAAAACCATCGATAGTCGAAAGATCAGCGAGCAAAAGTTCTAATAATTCCTCGGCGGCCTGTGAGCTCAAGGCCTCATCGCCGTCCAAAGACAAAATCCAATCATGGCTCGCAAGTTCGACCGCCCGCTTTTTTTGATCACGATAACCGCGCCATTTTTCAGTAAAAGTCCGAGCGCCCAGTGCCTCAGCGAGCGCCAGAGTTTGGTCCTGGCTGCCGCTATCGAGGACAATCACCTCATCGGCAAACGGTACCGAGCGAATGCAGCGTTGAATATTCTCCGCCTCATTCAGAGTGATGATGACTAGAGAGAGCTTTGCTTTTGCCACGCATCAACGTTCGCTTTTTATGATCACCTTGTCAAATGCAATGACGCGCCAAAGGCTATACAAGTCGCTGATTGTGCATTATCAATTAAAAGGAGAATCGTTTCAGCAAAGAGGGTTATATGGTGTTTAGACAGTTTTTAGTAGCCTTGAGTATTTTACTGACCACTGCTCAGAGCTTCGCGTACTTTTCAACTATCGATACCGGAGATCTTCTCGAGCGCGGAAAATATCGCGCTATTTTGGAGCCACAAATCATCCTTGATCGTTACGACGGTTTGAATTTCGTTGGCCGCTTTGACTCAGGACTCACGGAAGATGCCAACGTTCGCGCCCTGGTCGGCTTCGGTAAAGTCGATTTTCAAATGGGCGGATTTTTTAAATATGTGCCATTTCCGGACGTTGATAAACAACCGGCCATTGGCGGCGAAGCAGGCATTCTTTATGCGCGCGTAAATGGTGAAACCGAGTTCAGTCTGCGGATTCACCCTTTGGTCTCCAAGAAATTCGCCACCGAAATTGGTGACCTGACTCCTTATGTCTCACTGCCACTCGGCATCACCAATCGTGCCAGTGACACTTTCGTGCCCGTGCAGCTCGTTGGCGGCTCAGAGTGGAAAACTCTGAAATGGGACAACTTGCGCTTTTTTGCGGAAGTCGGACTCAACATCAATCATTCGTTTGGTTACATCAGCGGTGCCGTCGCCTATTACTTTGATGACCCTACCGGCCACTAATCACGGTTAAGAGGCGACGCTGAGTTTAAGCTTGGGATTGAGTTTACCTAATATGCCATGACCCACCAACCTGCCTCATCCCCTGGGCACAGTTCAAAAAAAAAGCCGATCTCAACTGAGACCGGCTTTTTAAATTTCAAGTTTCAATAAACTAGATTACGGAACATCCTTGTAATCAGCGTCGATGACATCGTCATCTTTCTTGCCACCACCGGCAGAGGCACCAGCATCAGCTGTCTCAGGGCCTTTACCCTGACCCTGACCATTGCCAGCTGCACCAGCTGCCGCACCTTTGGCATACAACTCAGAAGAGAGTTTTTGGCTCACAGACTGCAAGCGATTAAAGATTTCGCGAAGCTTATCCGCATCTGAATCTTTATTAGCAATGGCCGTGCGACCTTCAGAGACGATCTCAGTGGCCGATTTAGAATCAGCCTCATTGAGCTTTTCGCCATTTTCTTTAATCAGCTTCTCGGTCTGATACATCAGATTGTCGAGATCATTCACCAAAGAGGCGCGCTCCTTTTTGCGTTTATCATCATCGGCATGCTCTTCAGCGTCGCGAACCATGCGTTTGATTTCATCTTCGCTCAAACCAGATTTTGCCGTAATCTTGATCGCCTGCTCTTTACCGGTGCCGAGATCTTTTGCCGAAACATTCAAAATACCGTTAGCATCGATATCAAACGACACTTCAACTTGCGGAATACCACGCGGAGCTGGCGGAATGCCGACCATCTCAAAGCGGCCAAGAGTCTTATTGTCTCCGGCCATTTCCCGCTCACCCTGAAGCACATGAATATCAACGCTCGTCTGACTGTCAGCGGCTGTTGAGAACACTTGTGACTTCCGAGTCGGAATCGTGGTGTTGCGCTCAATGAGCTTTGTCATCACGCCACCCAAAGTTTCAATACCGAGAGAAAGGGGTGTGACATCGAGGAGCAGAACATCTTTAACTTCTCCGCCCAAAACGCCACCCTGAATTGCGGCACCGACGGCCACAACTTCATCCGGGTTCACCGAACGGTTCGGCTCACGGCCGAAGAATTCTTTCACCATTTTTTGGATCGCCGGAATACGAGTCGATCCGCCCACTAACACGACTTCGTCGATGTTTTTAGATGTCCAACCAGCATCAGCCAGAGCTTTTTTGCAGGGTTCAAGTGTGCGCTTGACCAAGTCTTCCGTCATCTGATCGAACTTAGCACGAGTCAATTTCATCGAGAGATGTTTCGGGCCTGAAGCATCGGCGGTGATAAAGGGCAAATTGATCTCAGTTTCACCCGCCGAGCTCAATTCGATCTTGGCTTTTTCTGCGCCCTCTTTCAAACGCTGCAGCGCCATTTTGTCATTGATCAAATCAATGCCCTGATCTTTTTTGAACTCAGCAATCAACCACTCAAGAATTCGCGTATCGAAGTTGTCACCACCCAAGTGCGTGTCACCGTTGGTTGACTTTACTTCAACGACATTGTCGCCAACTTCAAGAATGGAGATATCAAACGTACCACCACCCAAGTCATAGACGGCGATTTTTTGATCTTTGTTTTTATCAAAACCGTAAGCCAACGCAGCGGCTGTCGGCTCGTTGATGATGCGCTTCACATCAAGACCCGCGATGCGCCCAGCATCTTTGGTGGCCTGTCTTTGCGCATCGTTGAAATAAGCCGGAACTGTCACAACGGCCTCAGTGACTTCTTGACCGAGGTAGTCTTCCGCAACTTTTTTCAGTTTGCCGAGAATGGCCGCTGAAATTTCCTCAGGCGAGGCAGTTTTATCGCCGATTTTAAAGGCGCAATCATTGCCTTTTGCAACCACAGTATAAGGAACCAGGCGCAGTTCTTCTTTGACCTCTTCAG
>JAYVXN010000496.1:0-3216 GCA_043785085.1 Bdellovibrionales bacterium
GAAATGGCAAACCCGTTCAAAACAAAGGCACCCGTGAGACCATGGTGCAATTCACAGAGGCCCTTGAAATCCCCGTACTAGGATATGTGGCAGACTTCCATGTCAAATAATATCGTAACTGCTGATAAACGGCACCTGAAGGTATCGTTAGCTTCTCCCAACGGCTTGACACAGTCATTGTATCGGCATCCTCGAATTCCGAGTTCATGAAACCCGTGGATTCATGACTTTCTCCGACTTTGGTATCGCCAGGTAGGGTCGGGAATGTCTTTGCATCATTGAAATTAAAGTCATCGGTAACAGAAAACGTTTTTTTGCTCATGACGTTGCCGTTCAGAGCTTGAAATTGCAAGAGCCACGAATGACTTGAATCTTGGAATGCATAAAAAAATCCCAACCCCTGAGCGCCGCATTGAAGCGCTCCGCCGGGTATGCCGGTTTTTATATCTTCCCATTTTGTACCAACAGCAAAAAGACCGGCCACGATATGTCTAGATCTTTGGGAGTTCGTCGCGCCCCACATTCTTTCAGCGGCATAAACGGCTTCGTGTAAGAGAAGGGCGGCTTGGTTCGTCGCGTCCATTTGGTCCCAGAGATCCTCATCAACTAAAATGAGGTGATCATTAAAATAATTGGCCAATTGAACAGGCTCACAATTCGTTGGAAGGACTGCGATCACGGCATCATCAATAGGTTGGAGCGTAATGCCCTTCGGTTTCTTCAAACCCGTTTGAACAATTCCTAAATAAGTTGAAATGAGACCTCTGGAGCTTGCCGGAATAACAGCTAGGGCGTCTTGAACTTGCGAATCAACGCCTTTGCTCGATTGCCGGATCTGAAGGCCGTAGAGAGCTTCGCCTTCAAACAAATCCAGCGCTTTTACGTATTTGATCGTCTTGTCAGGATTTCGGCAAAGAACACCCTTGCCGCCGCCAGCGCTAATCGGTCCAGCAATCGAATGGGAGCTGAATAAAACTAGAATTGCCGCTAAAATGATATTCATAGATCCCCCGCCTTTGACCGTCTTAGGTCACGCTCAAGCTTTAAACAAGTCTAAATTCATTGCATATAGTTCCCCTGGCCTAGAGGGCGCTATTCGGGCATTGGCCGTCTGCATAAACTTCGCCAGATCTTCTTTGAGCTTAAAAAAATCATCAGTGGTCGCGGCGAAAACGGCAGAGTAATGAGTTGATTGAGGATCGCCTCGCTGGACATCAACAATTGCTCTCGATCTCCAATTGGCATGATGGCTCTCTATTAAGGGCGAAGTGCCTTTGAGGTAAATGAGATTCTCGGTAACCGCATATCCGTTTTTTGTTCTTCGCACAAACTGAGCTTTTTCAAGCCAATTTAAGACCTCGATGACTTTTTCAAGCGGCAAACTCAATCTATCAGCAATGCTTTTTGCGGTGGTGTAATTCGGTATGCTAACGATGATGTGAATTGCAGACCAATACCAAGAAGAATAATAAATAGACTGCTTTTCAAAATCCTCGACAGCCGGCCAATTGAATCTTTCTGTTGGCTGCACCGATTTGTTGCGTAGATCTTCAAGTTTCTTCCCTAGTCTTTTCTTGAGTGATCGAGAAGAGGCTCTTGCAAATCCAACTAGGCAAAGAAAATATTCCGCCGAAATGTCATCCACTTTCCAAAATTCGGCCATGTTTGACGCGTGATCAGGTGTCAGGTGAATCGAGCCATTGATGATCTGAGAAAAAAAGCTCTTTTGACAGCCCGTGGCTGTGATTAGTCGAGATCGATACCCACGATCACTCTTCGCAGCTTCCAAATAGGCAGCGACCACTTTCTTATAGTCGGAAAATTCAAAAACATTAACCATGTGAGTTGGTATACTTTATTAAACTTTATCGTTCAATGTTTATTAAAAAATCCTAATTTTCTTTGCGAAATGAGATTTAAATCGAGTCTGTTGGGACCGTTTAAATTCCACCTCAAAAGTTAAAGGAGCGTTGATGAAACTGATTACATTGCTTCTCTCGATATCGGTGCTTACGCTAAGCGCCGTCAGCAAGGGATCTGACGACAACGATCTGGCTAACGACCGTTACCTAACCAGAGTATACGCCAAACGTAGTTTCGGATTTTCATCGTGCTTGAATGATGTCGAGTCAATCTTAGCCCAGCTTCCGACTGATAAAAACGCAGTTTTAGGAGGGCCGTCTGGCATAATAACAAGCTCCAGCGATCAAGTCAGTTGCGATACTCAGTTTGTCGTCGCTTCGACAGGACCGCTCGATCAGATGACGTTTTCTATTTCTTTATCATCTAAAGGATTTAAAATTCTTGAGTGGGTCGGCAATGAAACCGCTGTGTACATGGGTTATGTTGGAACAGGCCTTCGAGCAGATGGCTCCTTTCTTGATTGCACAAGGAAGAACGCCGACAACGATCCAACAGCCAATTGGTATCAATCTTTCATTGCGGGAGATGCATACCTAAACAAATTGGCGAATAGCTCAGTTGCAAATAGAAAACAGTGGATTCAGGATAACTTCGATTGCGGCCCCGTCGACAAGTTAAAAGGTGTCGACGTATCGTTCGACCTAACAAACCAAACAAATTGCCCCCTATCGGTATCAAACTTAAAATCTTGTTTTATCTTGCGCGGACTTTCGGAGGTTCAAATTGATGTCATTAAATAAAATTGCCTTTGCGTTGTCGGTCGCTATCTTGCTTCCGCTTGGGGCGCAAGCGGATGATGGAATCTCAATGTCGGTTTCAAAGATGCTTCAGGCTAGAAACTTTTGGATTTCTGCCACGTTCAATTATATGCAAGGGTCTATTCTGTTTCCCATCATTCAAAAAAAATGGAGAGTAGAAAATAAAAAATTGGTAGAGATAACTGAGAACTCAGTTCGCCTATCGACCTCTGGTACAAAAGAATGGATGTCTGAAGTAGTTGATCTTAACGGAAGCATCGCATTTGATCGAATTGCGACGATGCCTTTTGCTAATCCTGTTTTTCGAATCCTTTCGAAATCAGCTTTTTCGATTTCAACTCCTCAAGGTGTCGTGGTTTTCCGGTCTGCAAACTCGAATGATCGGCTTCTTCCACAAACCAAAGGAAAATTTGTGCATATGTGGGCGCCGGTCGCGTCCACATTAGCGGATCTGGGAGTTCAATCGGACTTTGATCCGTTGCCTGAAACGCCACATCCTCATCAAACTGCGTTAAGACATGATTTGTCGAAAATA
>JAYVXN010000497.1:0-3213 GCA_043785085.1 Bdellovibrionales bacterium
CTGCGGCCCTTGGGAAAAATGCAGTTTTGCTCGATACCGATTTCGTCTATAAATTTCACACCATACTGTCGCAATTTTCTTGCGCCAATAGAACAATTGTTCGTATGATTTTCGCCGAACCTCAATTTGAAAAACAGAAAGAGAGTAAAGAATGCGTTATGTTCTCATTGCAGCGTTAAGCTTAGTGTTTGGATCAGTTACTTTTGCTCATGACCATGAGTCTGATCCGGCCTCGATGTGCATGAAAGACGGCAAAGCGGTTAAAATCGCAGGCAAAGATGACAAGTCACAAAAAGCCAATTGCGCGAGCAAGGGCGGCACATGGGAAAAGAAAAAAGCTGGCAAAGAGCAAAGTAGCGGCGATGGCGCTGGCTGGTAAATGAGCCAGTAACACTGCGACCGCTTGGCTGAGCGGCGCAGTGAGAGTCTGCCAAAGGCCATGGCATTCCGGATTTTGATCAGGACCTAGACCAAACGCCAGACTTTCGCGAGCAACTTCTTCGTCGCAGTAAGTACCAAAAGCTCTGTCCCAAATAGAAAATACCACACCAAAATTTTTACCCATGTGTCTGACAGCAGAACTGTGATGAATGTGATGACAATGCGGACTGTTGAGTACGCCTCTCATCCACCGCGGATAAATCACCGACACTGGAAAGTGATGTAGGTTCACTGTCAGCATATAAATAAAAAATCCGGCACCGAGACCGAAAACCGTAATTACCGGTGTTTCATTCGGTAACACCATATGAATCAACGCCAGGGCTAGGCCTGAGAAAAGTCCACGGACAGAGTTTAAGAATATCGGTTCAATGGGGTGCTGTCGATAGGTGGTGAAAGGCGTTAGGTGTTCGGCTGAGTGGTGAACGGCATGGAATTGCCACAGGATCGGCCAGCGATGCAGCAGGCGGTGCGCGACGTATGAGGCGAAGTCGATGGCCAGCATGGTCGCAATAGTGGCAATTATTCCCTCAATCCAAGGCCCAGCAGAAAAACCGCCGAGATGAAGCCGGGCCAAAACTTGGCCTCCCCATTCAAGTGCCGCAAGAAATACTGCCGTTTCAACTCCCGCCGCAACTGTGCGCATGAGCATAAAAAATAAGAAAGTATATCGAAGATCGAGCCAGGTTGACTTTGAACACCAAACTCTCTTTGCAAAAATCAAAGAAAAAACCCGTGTCAGACTCAAACCCTGCGCTCGCCTCAGCCACGCGATTGTAAGACTCAGAGCGATGACCAAGTACGGAGGAAAGAAAACCGAGCCTGGATTCAAAAATGCGGCAATTGAAAACTGTGTCACCCCTAAGATGGAATCAAGTGCGGCGCTGTATTTCAACAAAATCTTTATCATGGTCCCGCTTCAATCCCAGAAACTAAGACAAAATCAACTATTTGCCGCTATCTTGACAGACCCATCACCTGGCTCTATAATTAACCATACAGTTAATTAACCATACAGTTATTTAACCAAATGGTGAATTACAATGCAAGATCATTTAAGTCAGACGTTTTTTGCACTCGCCGATCCCACCCGGCGGGCGCTGCTGGCGTACCTCTCAAAGGGTGAAGCCAATGTCTCTGATCTCGCGAAACCTTTCCTCAAAGACATGAGTCTGCCAGCGATTACAAAGCATTTAAAGGTGCTCGAGAAAGCCGGACTCATCACCAAATCCAGAGAAGCTCAATGGCGGCCGTGTCGGCTCAATGGTGCGGCCTTTAAGGATGTCTCCGATTGGATGGAGCACTACCGGATCTTTTGGGAAGAAAGTTTTGATCGCCTTGATGCCTATTTAAAAACCGTCACTGCTAAGAAATCGAAAGGAAAGAAAAATGGCCGCAAAAAATAAGACAAATGAAATACATCTTACCCGTATTTACGATGCCCCGGTCAAACTCGTTTGGGACGCTTGGACCGATCCGAAGCAGGTGGCCCAATGGTGGGGACCACGTGGTTTCACCATCACCACGCATAGCAAAGACTTACGCAGCGGCGGATTTTGGAATTACACCATGCACGGCCCGGATGGTACGGACTATCCGAATTCGACCAAATACCTTGAAGTCGAAAAGTACTCGCGCCTCGTTTATGACCACGGAGGCCACGAGGAGCGTCCACCCCTGTTCCGGGTTACAGTTTTGTTTACAGAGATCAAGGGTAAAACCAAAATGGCCATGAGCATGAGTTTACCAACTCCCGTAGCGGCTGAAGAAACGCGAAAATTTATCAAGCAAGCGGGTGGTGATGCGACTTGGGACAGACTGGCCGAATACCTGGCCAAAGAAGCAAATGGCCAAGAGAAATTTGTGATCAATCGAAGCTTCGATGCACCTCACGCTCTGATGTATGAAATGTGGTCCACTCCCAAACATCTCGCCCAATGGCTCGCGCCGACGGGCTTTAAAATGGAATATATCCGCTCCGATGTAAAGCCAGGCGGAAGTGCTTTTTATTTCATGACCGATGGTGGAAACACAAAAATGTACGGTCGAGCTCAGTACCTAGAAATGGAAAAGCCCAATCGCGTGGTCTACACCCAGCAGTTTTGTGATGAAAACGAAAAAATCACCCGCCATCCATTTGCTCCAACTTGGCCTGAAACAATGCTGACGACAGTGACTTTGGCTGAAGAGGGTCCGAACAAAACCCGAGTCACTGTCACTTGGGAGCCTCATGGCACAAAATCGCGTGAAGAGCTTGAAACTTTTATTAAGGCAAAAGGTGGAATGACGCAAGGTTGGACGGGCTCTTTTGATAAACTCGAGATCTATCTCAGCGAAAACGGTGCAATGATTTAACGTGCATAAAAAATGGAGGGTTCATGAAAAAGATTTCAACCTGCCTTTGGTTTAACATTCAGGCTGAACAGGCCGTCGAGTTTTATGCAAAAGTTTTTAAAAATACAAAAATCTTAAAAACGACCCGCTACAGTGAGGCAAGCGCAAAGGTTTCGGGACAAAAAGTCGGATCAACAATGACCATTGACTGCGAAATCGAGGACCTTTCAGTTTTAGCTCTCAATGGCGGTCCCCAATTCAAATTCAGTCCGTCTCTTTCTGTTTTTGTGGGCTGTACGAGCGAAAATGAAATTACAGAAAAATGGAAAATGCTTTCTCAAGGTGGCGTCGTACGCATGGGTCTTGACAAGTACCCATGGGCAGAAAAATACGGCTGGACCACTGATCAATTCGGAGTGGAGTGGCAGTTAATCCACT
>JAYVXN010000498.1:0-3201 GCA_043785085.1 Bdellovibrionales bacterium
ATGAGACCTAGTGCCTTACGCTATATTTTTCACGCGGCAGTGAGCCGGGATCTTGAAGCGCGCGAAACTCAGGTCTTAAAAATGGTCAGCAATCGGCCCGAGCTGCGTGAGAAAACCGCGCGTGAATGGGCCGAGATTCACCATCTCAGGCCCTTTCGCGGCGTCAATTTTCTGCGCCAGCTTCTCGCCGCCGCACGCTTTCAGCCGCCAATGAACCCGCCCAAAGCTCCGGTTTTACTTTTAAATAGCGCTCAAGATCGCATGGTGAGTCCGCAGTGTTCCGCCGCCATTCAAGCACGTTGGCAATGTGTGATGAAAGTTCATCCAAGCGCGGGTCACGATTTAAGTGTCGATGACACACCCTGGGTGATCTCTGAAATTAATGCATGGTTAGCAGGCTCCTGAAAGCCCGCTCGTAGCGAGCATCAAGCAAAACCTACTTGCTCAGAATTTTAGTTCCCGTCGCACAGTTTTTTAAGGTAATTTGGGATCTTGAATGTCTACCTGAAAGTGGTCCGCGGCTATGACACTAATCAAATGGTTTTTCAGTCTCATTGTCCTAGCCGGAATCCTCTACACGGCTTATTCTGAATTGGTCACAAGTTCAAAGGTCGTACCTTCTGAAAGCGTCGTCATTCAATCGGCTCAGATTTTAAAAAAGCCCGAGCTTTTGACTTTGCAAAAGCGACCCACGGCGACACCAGACAGCAGCACACAGGCCACCGCGACTCCCGAAGCATCATTGGAGGTCTTTCAAACGGGCGGCGTCTTTGGCTTACAAAGAAGTGGCGTTGTCCTTGTGCCTGCACAATTCGATCAAATCGATGTGCATGGCAACGTGGCGATTGTATTAATTGATGGTCACATGGGCATGATCAATCAAAATGGGCAATATCTTGCAGCACCCACTTATGATCATATTTTGTTTAATAGCGACGAAGTCTATTTAGCTTCAACGCAAGGTCATTTTTCTTATATCGATGCAGAAGGCTCTCCGGTCGATGGACAAATCTACGATGCGGCCTGGCCGATCAAAGAGGGTTTGGGCTTAGTCAAAGTTGGCGACAAATTCGGTTACGTCGATAGCCAAGGCCATTTGCTCGTTCCCCCGCAATTTGACGAAGCCTTTGGCTTCACTGAGGGCCTTAGTGATGTGCGCTTTCAGGGCAAGTACGGATTTATTGCTCAAAGCGGACAATGGGCGATTCCGGCGCAATTTGATTATGCCTGGCCGTTTAAAGACGGCATCGCCCTTGTGCAAAACAATCGAGAATATTGGTTCATTGACCATCACGGCGTTTTCGTGAAGCCGTACCTGACAGCTCCGGCACAGTAAGCGGTTAGGGTGGCGGCAATTGAAAGCGCCCGCCTTGATGCTGGGGTTGATTATTGAGATCGCATATGGTTTGCCCTTGCGGGATTTGCACCACTTCAAATTGATTAGGGAGCAAATAAGCTTGGCGAAAGCGCGGCATCAGTGAAAAGCCGCCGCCGTCGACGACCAGCAGATCATCAGCTTGCATGCGATGTACACCTGAAATCAAAGTGAAGGGATCTTGATCAACAAAGATTTTCAAACCACGGTTTGATTGCACGGTGAAAGCCCCTTTTTGCAACAAACTCGTCAGAGCTGGTGGTAGGTACGGAAGTCTGGCGAGCGGAAAGCAATTTGGTTGCGGTGAAGAAAATTGCAGAACGCTTAGGGGTAAACCTTGCCCGGTGTTGACTTGGGCGCCACTTGCTCCGGTCTTTTGGCCGAGCAGAGAAAGAAAAGATTCTCTCGTTAAATCAGGATTCAAGGATTTTAAAGCACTCACGGCGGCGGCGATTTCGGCGGCTGAGTTGGAGCTGCCTTTGTATTGTTCTTGTTCATTTAAAATTATGAGTGAATCGACTTTAATTTCAGGCTTATGTGCGGCCTGGCTACTGGAACTTCGCTCTGAGTCGCTGGCGCCAACGGTGATCACCAGAGGGTTATCCGCCGGATTGAGGAGGGTCTCACCAGTGCTTTGATTCAGAAGTTGTGTGAACTCACCACTGGTCGTCAGGCGTAGCCAATCGGTCGCAGGTGAGAAGTTATTTGAGCGAATTTTTACTCTGAGAAAATACAGGCCAGGTGTGAGTTCAGTTTCCAGAATTTCCCGCGGATATTTTGAAAATCCCGGCTGATCGGCTGGCGGCTTAGCTTTTTGCACCAGTCCTGCTGTTTGCACGATCTTCAAAGTATCATCGCTGAGGACTAAATCGAGGTCTTTGTCCGATCCTAAATTAACGTCATTTTGAAAATCATTCCAGGCCAATACCGCTCTGAGCTGACATTTGCCGGTGCTATTAGTTAAGCAGCGAACCTGAACGCTCGAGTTGGGGCCAGGTAACGTCGCCCAATCATCGGCACCGCGATTGATCGGCGCAATAAAGGTATCTTGTGCGAAATTGCCAGCCGCATTGATCCAAATCACACCGGATTGAGCGGCCTTAGTGACCAGTTGATCAATGAAGCCCTGGCCAAAGCCGTTACCTCCGTACTCCCAGACCTGTGAGTACAATACGACATCGATTTTCTTTTGTATGACATCGTCAATGGCGGCGGCGAAATTCGAATAACCAAAGGCTGAATAAAGATGCAACTCAAACGGAAATTTATCTGAGGTGTGGCCATTGGTCAAAGCTTCGGAAATAATTTCGGCCATGAACAGGCCATGTTGTTCTTCATTTGCCGGCGGCGCAATCGGTCCCGCATGATAGACCGTATTTGCAGGAAGACTATGGCCAAGCGCCTCTTGATAGCCCTTAAAGCCATTGTCCAAAACGGCAATGCGCACGAGTCGCGTTGGCGCGGCAGAAGCAAAGTACGGGGTGAGGCCTAAGCGTTCGACAATGTCGCGCTGATTCTGAAAAGGCGTTGCCCGAGCGGAAAAACTGAACACCAGGGCGGTCACTAAACAGAATAGATTCAGCCTCATTCGGCCTCCAATAAATTAGCGCCAGCCGTAGTAATAGTACGAATAGCCAGCATAGTAATAGGAATAGTACGCAGAATAGGAGTACGTATAACCGTAGTAGTAATAGGTCGGGCAATAATAATTGTAGTTATTGAAATAAAAATACCAGCTGCTGGTTGAAGAATCTTGATCCAGCTCTCCCACGGCATGGCCGCTGATCTTCTGAGTCGCTGTCATCGCCAGAAATGAGCTTTTTTCC
>JAYVXN010000499.1:0-3201 GCA_043785085.1 Bdellovibrionales bacterium
CAGGAACTGCGAAGAGCGAACCAAGACATCTCAGGATGAAAATTAATATGGTGAGGGCGGGCAAAATGGGATGGAGAAATAGAGATGAAATTAAGTTTAATGAGTTTAGAAGTGGTAAGAACAGAAACCGAAAGTGATTTTAAGGGCAAGAACAAATTAGAAATAGAGAATCCAAAAAGTAAACTGCGGAGACGGGTGGAGTTAACTTTTCGAGATCATCAGATACTGGAATATATTTTAGATATGAAGTTTTCCTCGCCAGAGGAAATCTATTTTAAATTTTCAAAAACACCAGAACTCAATGTGACATCAGAATCATTTGGCTGGGCAAAAAGGCGGCTTCGGTATTTGAATCAAGCCGGTTTTTTAATCTCGCATTCGACGCTTTCAAACAACGGTATCCATTACACGGTATCCTTCAAAGCGTATTATGCGCTCATGAATTCTTACCCTGAAAAGGTCTTCAGTAAACCAATTCCAGGATTTGATCATCGAACGTTTTTTCACGATAAGTTTGTTTCTCAGATTCGCTTGAAATACCAATCTGAGGGCAAATGCAGCAGCTGGATTTCTGAGCGGCAGCTAAAGTCGGGCTTGGCAATGAAGCTTGGACTTACAAATGTCTATATTCCGGATGGCATTTATGTCAGTCCAACGGGCACACGAGTGGCACTTGAGCTTGAGATCGTGCAGAAAAGTCAGAAGAGATATCAGGACAAAATTCGCAAGTACGTTTCGCTTATGCGAGAGCGCAAGAGTGATCCGATGATGTTTCAAAGGGTGCATTTCATTTGCCTCAGGGAAGCTTCTTATAACGCCATTATGCGCGAAATAAAAATCTATGGAGACCTTTTTCAGATTGAATTTATTGACTGCGCGAAACTGCGAGGTGAGGGATGATCAACTATGTGAAACATAAGATTTCTGAGCGAAAGTCTTTAATCAAGTTGGGCAAAATACAAAAGAGCTTAAAGCGAGAGTGTCTTTCTGAGGCTCAGTTAAATCACCACGTGCATATCGTTGGCGCATCAGGCTTCGGTAAGACGGTGTTAATTTCTCATATCGTTAAGCAACGAATCGAGCAGGGGAAGGGGTTGCTCTTTATCGATTTGAAAGCTGATATTGACACGATTGAGAAATTTTCTGGTTTTGCAAAGAGTTGCGGTCGGGCGGCTGACCTGCAGGTTTTTTCATTAACGGATGAAAAGCTTTCGAGTCCTTATAATTTAATTTCTGAGGGGTCTGCGACGCAGCTTCGAGATCGGATTATGCTTTCTCTGAATTGGTCAGAAGAGTTTTATAAAAACCAGTCAGCAAGTTTTCTTTTGAAATTGCTGATTGGCCTCTGTTGGCTCAGAGATCACCGTGATTTGAAAATTCACTTAGGCGTAGTATTAAAAGCGGCGAGTGACCCTAGGTATTTGGAAGAACTCTGTCTTTTAATTCCGCATTCTGAACTTAAGGTGCGGATGATTTTTGAAGAGGCTGTTCGATTCTTAAATACGGCAGACAGTTTTAAAAGCCTGCAAGGATTGCGCTCGCAAATTGAATCAATTGTTCTTTCTGATTTCGGTGAGCGAGTGGCCTCTTCAGAAAATGGCATTTCTCTTTTCCAGGCGGTGCGTGAGAATAAAATAGTTTTTCTGTTTTTGGATAGCCGTCGATTTGGAGAGACGGCAAAGACCATTGGCAAGTTCATTTTGCAAGATTTAAAATCGGCGTCGGCTAGAGTTGATGCTGAAATTCAGAAGATTGATCGCAAGGCTTTTACGGTCATCATTGATGAATTTGCTGATCTGGCTTCTGAAGACTTTATTGGCTTTCTTGACCGCGCGAGAAGTTCAAAAATGAGTATCGTGGTGGCGCACCAAGAAATTTGTGATTTGCAACGAATCAGCCCTGAATTTGCAGGACGGCTCATGGGAAATACATCGACCCTCTACGCTTTTTTGCAAAAACGGCCTGAAAGTGCGGAGTTAATTTCTGGGATTGCAGGTACCAAATCGGTGAGGGCAGAGACACATCAGTATTCGAAACTATTGTTTTTTGATACGCCGACGGGTAACAAATCGGTGCGGGAGGTGGAGACGTTTATGGTGCATCCGAACGTTGTGAAGAGTTTGCCGGTGGGGGTTTGTGTTTGTGTGAAGAAGTATCCGGTGGCTCAGGCTTATGTGGTGCGGGTGCAGAGTTAAATAAAAAAGGCACACCGTTTAGTAATTTTGCAACGTTTTAAAAACGTGTCCACTGAAACTAGGGTCTCCAGTTACTGAAAGTCGACCGGAAGGAGGCATCGGTGCGGATGGGCACAAGACCGGAGCCTAGAAAGCGAAATTTTCCACTGAGACTTCGAATTAAAGATCTTTGTTGGAAAATTTCGCGTCGCAATTCAAAAGCGATAGGCCACGAGCTCTTTATTGAGGGTTGCGTGTTATAGCACACTGTTCAGTTCGGACGGAATAATCTAAAAAATTGAGTACCCTGCACTTTCAATTATTTCCTGATGAGAATCGGCGACTTTTGTCCCGAAAAGGCGAGTAATCATTTCAAGAAAGCTTCCAATTACCATGACGCTATCACCAATATAAAAAGGAAGGAGTTCGTCTAAAAATCTTGCCAATAAAATGTCTGCGCCAAGCTCATGCTTTCTATGGAGGTCGATGATATCCTCGATATCTTTGGTTTCACCACGAGCAACTTTAAAAAGAGCCCAGTCGTTTCGCTCTGGCACAGAAACGATGAGATTCTTAAGCGGTAATTCGTCGTAGGACTTAATCCGAGAAATAAACTGGCTGGGGCCGAATTTTACGCTCGCTTCATTAATAGGGATAACTAACCCTTTTCTCTCCAAACGTTCTTTGGCTGCTGCGAGCTTGTTCACGCTGTTAAACGTATCGATGTCCTGTGTTTGACCTTTTGTTTGATAAAAAATCATTGCAGCTGACCCGCCAATAATAATCAATTCAAATTTAAAATTGATCTCGGCATCCAATGCCTGCAGAATACGATCTATTTGGTCTTTATTAAAAAGCGCCACGCAAATCCTTGGCCCATTTATTAAAACGCTCAGCGAATGTAGCTTGAGCGTCGCTCGTTAAGAAACCCCATTTTTCGGCAAGGGGGTTTTTGAGGCGCGTGAGCTTGAGTTTTGCGTATTTTGACATAGGTTCACTGGAAATGAACAAAGGCTCAAGAGGCTCA